>JAFQAM010000147.1 GCA_017416885.1 Clostridia bacterium
ACGGACAGGGGACAGACCCCTGTCCGCACTGTCTCCTACCAATCACATCCTGAATTATCTTCAACTTCATTTATAAGCCATTCTATACGGGTAAATTGTGCTAAGTTCTCATTATAACAATGCAAATAACGGATAGTTAAATCCTCTTCGTTTGTGCATAATATACCAAAATGATCTGGATAAAAAAACTTTTCATCATCAATCGCTTTACAATAATAATTTCCTATATAAAACTCATTTGTTGGCATTGTTATTAACCCACCACGCAAATTCTCCATTTGGCGTATAGCTATAAATCGCTTCCTCAACTCCATTGTAGCATACTGCAATAATTCTGTCAAGAGAATCATATGTATATTCTACACAAGCACCGTTTTCGTAACTGAGTTTTTTCAGGTTGCCGTTATTTTGAATATATTCATAGCGTGCCAATCGACTATCACTTACTGAAAATGAGGTCATATTACCCAAATCATCATATTTCACAATTATATAATATTCTCGTAAGCTGTCCTATATCGTTATATTCGTAGGTGGTTACGGCTCCGTTATGGTTTCTACTCTGCTGAAAGAGCTTTTATCGGTATCTACGATATAGGTTTTAGTTCTTTATTTTGTATTTAACCAGTATTAATTTCATAAAAAACACCCCATGTGAAAGTTATTGCTTTCATATAGGGTGTTTTTTGATTATTTAGATTGAATTTTAGCGGCGGTTAATGTGTTTTCAAGAAGCATTGTGATTGTCATTGGTCCTACTCCGCCCGGGACTGGAGTTATATAGGATGCGACTTTTTCTGCGCTCGCAAAATCAACATCGCCTGTTAGCTTGCCGTCGGATGTTCTATTAATGCCTACATCCATTACGATGGCGCCTTCTTTAATCATATCGCCTGTAATAAAGTTAGGAATGCCTACTGCTACTACTAAAATATCGGCGCGCTTTGTAACCTCTTTTAAGTCTTTTGTTTTTGAATGGCATATTGTTACTGTGCCATTCTTTTGTAAAAGAAGCATTGCTTGTGGCTTGCCTACTATGTTACTTCTGCCAACTACTACACATTCCTTACCGCAGATGTCTGTGCCTGTTGATTCAATTAATTTCATTACACCGGCAGGTGTGCAAGGAACGAAGCTATTATTGCCTATCATTATTTTGCCCGTATTGATTGGATGGAATGCATCAACATCCTTATCGGGATTAATTCTTAGAATAACCTGCTCCTCATCAAGGTGCTTAGGTAACGGTAGCTGACATAAAATACCGTGAATTTTATCATCATTATTTAGCTTATCTACAAGGCTTAAAAGCTCATCCATTGTAGTTTCGGCAGGTAAACGATATACCTCTGACAAAAAGCCAACCTCTAAGCAAGCCTTATGCTTATTGTTTACATAAACCTTGGATGCGGGATCCTCGCCTACTATGATTACCGCAAGTCCCGGTGCATAGCCTTTTTCATCAATAAATTTTTGTGTTTTTTCCTTGATTTCTAAACGAACCTTTGCTGATATTTCTTTACCGTTAATTATAACTGCCATTTTAATTTTCCTCGCTGATTGGATTTACTATTGACATTGCATATGCTTCCTCGTTATATAGCTGATGTAAAAGCTTCTCAACATAATCAAGTGTTATGGAATTGATTATATCGGCTGCATCAAGCAAGTCTGCTCCGTCAAAAAGATTATAAATAAAATTATCGCCTATATTCTCTACTGAGTCAAAGCTTTTAATATGGGATGCATAAATTGTACGCTTTGAAAGCTCAAATTCCTCACTGCTCAAGCCTTGCTTTTTTGTTGTCTCAATATACTCAACAAAGCGGTTGTAAATATCCTCGGGATTCTGCGCTTCGGCGGAAATTACATTGAATGAGTATTGCTTTGTGTGCTCAGCTCCACTTGATAGCTCTTGAGAAATAAGATTTTGATTATATAAATCATTATAAAAGCTTGAGGATTGAGAAAACAGCATTTCGTTAAGGATTTCCATAGCATATGCTTTCTTTGTTCTTTCCTTTGGATCACTTGAAATTTCGGTGTCCTTAATTCCTATTGCAAGCATTGGCTTTGCTACATCAAGCTCACAGATATAGCGCTTTTGATTGACCGCTTTTGGCTCGTCATCATCCTCGCCATCGCGGATTACTGTTATTTTTTCAGCTTCTTGAAGGATTTTATCGCAAATCCTTTCAACCTCGTTAACATCTATATCGCCACAGACGCATAGAGCCATATTATTAAGATTATAGAATGTGTTGTAGCATTTATATAGGATGTCTGCGTTTATCTCAGAAATGGACTCTATTGTGCCTGCAACATCTATTCTGATTTTGTTTTTAGCGTAAAGAGCTTTCATCAGACCTTTTTGAAGTCTTGCGCCGGGGTTATCGTCATACATTCTGATTTCCTGACCGATAATGCCCTGCTCCTTTTGAACTGTTTTTTCAGTAAAATAAGGATGTGTTACAAAATCCAATAAAATTTCAAGAGATTCGTAGAAATTCTCGGCACAAGAAAATATATATGCGGTCATGGTGTTTGAGGTATATGCGTTTGCGCTTGCACCTGTTTTGGCAAAAAGCTCGAAAGCGTCAATTCCGCCCTCGCATTCAAATAGCTTATGCTCTAAGAAGTGGGCTATACCGTCAGGTACTACTGTAAATTTCTTATCGGTATCAAGCTTAAATTTATTATCAACCGCGCCATAACGGGTGGCAAAAATTGCGTATGAGGTTGTCATTTTCTTTGGTATAACATATACCTCAAGTCCTGATTTATGCTTAAAGGTATAGTATTTTTCATTAAGCATTTTGTTTTCTTTGGTTATTATATCAGTCATTATTAACCTCCGATTTTTCCATACCGTTCAGGAAATAAACTGTATCAAGAGTAATTTTTTCGGCAACGGATTTTATATCGTCAATTGTTGCTGTGTCGATTTTGTTGCACTCCTCCATTGGTGTTGCGTCGCTTTGGCAGATACCGCGATAGAAAGACCAGGTTTCCATGCTTTCGGCGCTGTCATAGATTTGAAGGTAGCCATTCCTAATTGATTTTCTTGCGCTTTCAAATTCTTCCTCGGTTATATTTCCTTCTTTGATTGCGTTTAGCTGCTCAATTATGGCATTTTCTGCTATTTCTTTGTTTTCAAATTCAATACCTGAAGCAACCTTCATAATGCCTGTTCTTTGATTTATAATTGAGCGACAATAGTAGCAAAGGCTCATTTTTTCTCTGACATTCATAAAGAGCTTTGATGTTGGAGAGCCGCCAAAAATCTCATTGAACAGCTGCACAAGATAGTATTTGTTGTCTTCAACCTTGTAGCCTGTTCTGAAGCCTAAGCAAAGCTTTCCTTGCTTTACATTTTCGGTATCCACTATTTGTTTTACCTCTGTTGATTTTTCTATGGTTTTGGCTTTTGGAATTTCTATAACATTTCTTTGAACGGATGCAAAATGCTCTTTAAGCAGATTTGCAAGAGCATCAATATCGCATTTACCGACAAAATATATTTCAACAGGATATGTGCTTATCATTTCTTGGTATGCATTATAAAGTGTTTTTGGGGTAATATCCTTAACCTTTTTTATTTCACCAAGCTTAGATACACCAAAAACCTCATTTTTGCACATTTCTTCGGTTAATCTTGAAATTGAGTACCTTGTTTTGTTATTTCGTTCGGATTCTATAATGTCGATTAAATTTAGCTTTTCTCCGTTTGTATAGTTTTTGGTAAATACTCCGTTTTCTAAAAGTGGATTGAATAGTAAGTTACAAATTAGCGATACTGTCTCCATTGTTATATCAGTGTCAGCGGAAAATCTATTATCAAGCATATTTGCTTTAAATCCGATTATTTGATATTCGCCGAAGGAATCATTTCTTGCAGCAATCTCTCCTGAATAGAGGTATTGCAATTTTTTATTGATTTCTAACTGTGTTTTATATTTGTTACAGCCACGCATAAGCACAAGCGGGATTAATGCATTAAAGTGGGCTTTTTCATTTGAAAGCGGTGAAAGAAAATTAAATGAAAAATAATTAGTTTTAAATTTATCGGTTTCAATATATTTTAGCGATACTCCGCTTGAAATTCTGATGCTTTTAGTTATCATTAGAGGCTCCTTTCATTTATTAATAGACAGTTTAATGTATATTTTACACTATTTTAGAATATATTACAATAAAATTTTAAAAATTCTTTACTTTTTTTGGTTTTTATGATAAAATAGTTTTATTGAACTAAGAGAGGATTTCATTATGAATAATATTGTAAAAATTGCTAAATTATTTTTACCAAATGAAGAAATTTTAAATGTTGGACCTTTAGGCAACGGACATATTAACACTACTTATCTTGTTACTACCGATAAGGCAAAGTACACTCTTCAGCAAATCAACACTAATATTTTTACTAATGTTGAGGGACTTATGTCTAATGTTGAAAAGGTTACACGATTCATCAGAGAAAAAGCGCGTGAAACAGGTAAGGACCCTGAAAAATGCACATTAAAATTTTTATCTACCAAATCCGGTAAAAAATATGCGATGTATGAAAACAATGCATACAGAATGTACAAATATATTGACGGCGTATATACCATTGAAAAAATGGAAAATCCTGAAAGCTTTTACTATTCAGGTATCGCATTTGGTGAATTTGCAGAAATGCTAAAGGATTTTGATGCTTCTCAGCTTGTTGAAACTATCGTTAATTTCCATAATACTGTATCAAGATTTAAGGATTTTGAGAAGGCTGTTAAGAATGATGCTGCAGGTCGCGCGGCTGATGTATATGAGGAAATCAAGTTTGTAAAGGACAGAGAAAGCTTTACCTCGTTGTTTGTTGAGCAATTAGAAAACGGCTCCTTACCGTTAAGAGTAACTCATAACGACACTAAGCTGAATAATGTACTTATGGACTCAAAAACCGGGCTACCTGTGGCCGTAATTGACCTTGATACTGTAATGCCCGGCTCTTATCTATATGATTTTG
>JAFQAM010000148.1 GCA_017416885.1 Clostridia bacterium
AAGGATAAATTCAAAAACGCAAAGGGCGTTTTAACCTGTGCAGTAGGTAAGAGTATTTCAGGCGAGGATATTTATGTTGACATAGAAAAAACACCCCACCTGTTAGTCGCGGGCGCTACCGGTATGGGAAAATCCGTGTGCATCAACTCACTTCTTATCAGCTTGCTGTATAAGGCATCCCCGGACGATCTTAGACTTATACTTGTTGACCCTAAGCGTGTTGAATTGTCCAACTACAACGGAATACCGCACCTGCTTGTTCCCGTTGTTTGCGAGCCAAAGAAATCACTTGGCGCATTACAGTGGGCAGTGACAGAAATGGAAAACCGCTTTGAAACCATCGAAGCCGCAGGCGTAAGAAACCTGACCGAATTTAACGAAAAGGTTGACGAGGGCTATGAGGCTGAAAAAATGTCAAGAATTGTCATAGTTATCGACGAGCTTGCAGATTTGAAAATGGCAGTTCCCGATATCGAGGGACATATCACCCGTCTTACACAAAAGGCGCGCGCGGCAGGTATTCACATTATTATCGGTACGCAAAGACCGTCAGTTGATGTAATCACAGGTCTTATTAAAAATAATATCCCATCAAGAATTGCATTCAGAGTGCCGTCACAGGTTGACTCAAGAACAATCCTTGATGAGCAAGGCGCAGAAAAGCTTGTCAGCCGCGGCGATATGCTTGTGAAAATTGTGGGCGCGCTTAAGCCTGTCCGCGTTCAAGGCGCGTTTGTATCTGCATCTGAGATAGAGTCGGTTATCAATTTCTTAAAAGAAAACGGAAGCGCAAATTATGACGAGAGCGTAATGCAGCAGATTGATTCTAACGCAGCCAAATTAGCCAAGGCGGAGAAAAAGGAGTCGGGCGAGGATGACAGCTCAAGCGACGATGACCTTGATTCCGAATTTTACAACGCATTAAGAATTGCCGCAGAGGAAGGCAGAATTTCATCCTCACAATTACAGAGAAAGCTCAGATTAGGCTTCCAACGCGCGGCAAGAATTATTGACCAAATGTATGACCTCGGATATATCGGCGAGCCAAACGGCTCAAAGCCAAGAGATGTGCTTATTACAATGGACGATTATCTCGAGATAATGATGAGAAAAGACGACGAAGAATAATATAACGGAGAATTTATGGGAAAATTTATAGCAATTGACGGCCTTGACGGAAGCGGTAAGGGCACTCAAAGCGAAAAGCTCATTGAAAAGCTAATCAGCGAGGGAAAAAAGGTAAAAATCGTTTCCTTCCCAATGTATGACAATGAGCATGATAGCGCATTATTTGTAAAAATGTATCTTGATGGCAAGCTTGGCGATAAGCCATCGGATACCAATGCATACACAGCATCAATGTTCTTTGCATGCGATAGATATATCAGCTATGTAACCGATTGGAAAAAGGACATTGAGGACCCCGATACCTATGTAGTAGCAAATCGTTATACAACCGCTAACGCAGTTCATCAATTATCAAAGCTTCCAGAGGAACAATGGGAGGAATTTCTTAAATGGCTGTGGGATTTCGAGTTTACAAAGTTAGGCTTACCTGAGCCTGACCTTGTACTCTATCTTGAATTGCCACCGTCAATCTCACTTTCACTTGTAAAGAGCAGAAGCGAGAGCACAGGACAAAAAATGGATATCCACGAGAAGGATACAGCATATATGGCAAAATGCTACGAGGCGGCACTCTATTCCTGTGAGAAATTAGGGTGGGCAAGAATAACCTGTCATAAGGATGGCAAAATCCGCACCCGTGAGGATATTTTTGAGGAAATCTATAATAAAGTAAAGGAAATGTAATATGGTTTACTTATTCTTAGCCGATGGCTTTGAGGAAATAGAAGCGCTTTGCGTTTTAGACCTGTTAAGACGCGCCAAGGTGGAAACAAAAAC
Organism: Clostridia bacterium; assembly: GCA_017416885.1. Lineage (GTDB taxonomy): Bacteria > Bacillota > Clostridia > Oscillospirales > CAG-272 > RGIG2000. Next base: position 1,906 of record JAFQAM010000148.1, read on the forward strand.
AGTTGGCGTTACAGGCAAAATTGTAAACGGCTCACATAATATTCCCGTTACCTGTGATGTACAGGAAAACGAAATCAACATAAATGACGGCTTTGATATGATTATCCTTCCTGGCGGCTTACCGGGAAGCGATAACCTACACGCAAGTAAGGTAGTTGACGCATTTATTAAAAAAGCATACGAAGCTGACAAATTTATCTGCGCTATCTGCGCGGCCCCCTATGTACTTGGCGTAAGAGGAATATTAAAAGGTAAAAAAGCTACCTGTTATCCGGGCTTTGAGGATAAATTAGAGGGAGCAATCTATCAAAATGCAGGCGTTGTCCGTGACGGAAAAATAATTACAGGCAGAGCAATGGGAAGCGCAACAGATTTCGCGCTTGAAATAATTGAAGCGCTTTTAGGCAAGGATATGCGCGAAAAAATTAAAGCATCTATTATTTATTAGTAACCGATTAACAATCCTTCTGAATCATCATTTTAAATTTACCACGAAAGGAAAAACGCTATGACGCCTATAAAAAGAGAAAAAGACGCCATCAGAAAGGAATATTCTTTAAAGCGTGACAGCATAGACAAAATCGAAAAAGCAATAAGAGACAAAAAAATCTGCACTCTTGCCACATCCCTCGTCAGCTTTCGCCATGCAGAAATTATTCTTCTTTATGCTCCAATTAAATCGGAAATTGATGTTATGCCAATAATGCACGAAGCATTAGCCAAGGGCAAAAGAGTAGCTTTCCCAAAATGCAATATGGAAGAAAGAACAATGAAATTCCACTTTGTAACAAGTGAAAGCGACCTTGAGGTGTGCGCATACGGTATAAGAGAGCCAAAGGAGCATTTACCTGTATATGATCCCGAAGCGACGCAAGGCGTTACAGTATGCTATGTTCCGGGACTTACCTTCGATGTGTACGGCTATCGCTTAGGATACGGTAAGGGCTACTACGATAAGTTTATGAATAAATTCACAGGCTGCACAATAGGCTTAACCTATACCGAGCTTATTTGCCAAAGCCTGCCTCGCGGTAGATTTGACCGCCACTGCGACATCATCCTCACCGAAAAAGGCATTAAGCAGCTTAAAATCGAAAAATAAGGAGTTCTGAAATGCAAAAGGGTATTAAAAAGGAAATCCCGGTGAGGCAAATAGTAAATTGGTTCATTCTTGTTTGCGGAATTATGAGCGCTTTGGGGATAATAATTTTAATTATTCTATTTTCCATAACCGCAAAATGCGATAAGGTGGAAAAGGTACTATTAAATATACCGCATAATCCAAATGCTTTTTATGTAAGTAGTGAATCATTTTATTCAAACAATACTGAAATTGATATCCCTGACGAACGACATAGAGTGCTATTAGTTGACGGCGAATATGTTTATTTGTCAAAGCGATTAAAAGGAAGTAAGTACGAAATTTATCGTGCAAGCTATTCCCTTGACAATTTTGAAAAGATAACCGATTTGGAAAATCCGGGCTATATGGCTATGGTGAATGGCAATACCTTAGTTTATGGCTCATATGACCGTGATGCATCCGTCTATTATGTGGATACACAAAAAACTGAGGTGTGTGACGGAATGAATTTCGTTGAAGCGCGCAATATGTTCAGAAAATCCAATTATGAAATAACTGAGCGGGAAAGCGATAGCTCATATTATTATGAAATAAAGAATATCGCAACAAACGAAATGCGAATTATTGATGAAAACGATAGAAACCAACTACAAATGCAACAAACAATCAAGGATGTAGAAAAAACATCAGGCAAGGAAGTAATATATTACGGTGTAATTGAGCAAAACGGAAAATTGTATTTCCAATGTATTGCTGTAGTTGGAGTTTTTGAAGGCATAATACTTACATATCAATATGACTTTGAAACAGAAGAATTTTCTTTTGTTGATTGGATTTATGTAGATGATATAGAAGGTTGCAGAACTTACATTATAAATAATTAAAATAGCGACGAAAGGTCGCTATTTTTTTATGAAATTTATAAAAATAGTTTTTGAGAAAACGAGAGAAAACAAGAGAAAAAACGAGAATAAATGAGTATTCACTGTAAAACAAAAAATATTTCAAAAAATGTATTGACATTATTAAAACAAAATGCTATAATATGTGAGCAATAAAAAAGAGAACAACTCAATTTAATGGAGGAAACAAAAATGTCAACATTTATGGCTAACAACACCATTGAACGCAAATGGTATGTTATTGACGCTGCTAACAAGCCTCTCGGTAAGACAGCTGTTGCTGCTGCTAACATTTTAAGAGGTAAGCACCGTCCTGAATTCACACCACACGCTGACTGTGGCGAATTCGTTATCATCATCAATGCTTCAAAGGCTATCTTAACAGGTAAGAAGCTTGAGCAAAAGTACTACCGCCGTCACTCAGGTTACATCGGTGGTCTTAAGGAAGTTCAATACAAGACTCTTATGGCAACACGCCCAGAGCTTGCTATGGAGCTTGCAGTTAAGGGAATGCTCCCACACAACTCAATCGGCGCTAAATCAATCACAAGATTAAAGGTTTACGCTGGTGCAAACCACAACCAACAGGCTCAACAGCCAATCAACTACGAAGTAAAATAATCAGGAAAGGATAGAAGAATATGTATACAAGTGCTAAACCATATTTCTACGGAACAGGTAGAAGAAAGAAGTCAGTAGCTCGCGTTCGTCTTTATCCAGGTACTGGTTCAATCACCATCAACGGAAGAGATGTTGACGACTACTTCGGTCTTGAAACATTAAAGCTCATTATGAATCAACCATTCGATGTTACAAACAACATGGGCAAGTTCGATGTTGTTGCTAATGTTGTAGGCGGCGGTATTTCAGGTCAAGCTGGCGCAATCCGTCACGGTATCGCAAGAGCTTTATTAATAGCTGACGAAACAACAAGAGGAGCTCTTAAGGCTGCGGGTCTCTTGACACGTGACCCACGTATGAAGGAAAGAAAGAAGTACGGCTTGAAGGCTGCTCGTCGTGCACCACAGTTCTCAAAGAGATAATTACCCATTTGGGATTATTTCGATATACAAAAAGCTCTGCTATGCAGGGCTTTTTGTTTTTCGTAGGGCGGTGGCTTGCTGCCGCCGTTTTTTGATATATTTGATTGCGGCGGGAGACAAGCCCCCGCCCTACATTGATAGGCGATTCAATTTGTAAAAGCTCCGCCGTCCTATTTACTTTTCGCCGTTTTTATGGTATAATCTAACCAATCTATAAACTTGAATTTGACGAACAGAGGTTTTACAATGAAAAAGATAATTTCAATTCTGCTACTAACTACAATGCTCATGTTAACTCTCTTGGCTTGTGGAGCTGGAAAGCTCAAGATCGAAGATTATGAGTGGAAAATGCGGGCGATTTTGCACGCAGAGGATAATCAAGTTGTTTACGATGCGGCGGCTGAAGAAAGCAACACTCACCCCGAAGCAAAGATAATTGAAATGATGCTTGTTGCAAAGGACGGTAAGATTACAATTACAGATGTTACAAATAACACAACCTACGAAGGAACTTATACTGTATCGGGCAGAAATACCCAAAGAACATATTATCATATCACGATAGACGGTAAATCCGGTTATGCTGATGTTTCTATGACTACATACGCAGACGGAACTGAAGAACCGACCTTGCCCATTACTCTCGATGGATATTCTATGTACTTCTATGCCAATTAACAAAATAAACAAATCAGAATTTGACGTAGGGGGATAAATGATATGAAAAACACCATATTTACCGTCAGTAAGATGATTCTGTCTGTTGCAACAATTCCATTGTGGTTCGTTAAGATGTTTATAGGAGTTGGACATTTGCCTGACCAAACTACCGGAGAAATAGTTGAAGTAATATTTAGACATAGTATGCTTGAAAATGTTGGAGATTTAGCACATCCTATCCTCGCATATATTGTAATGGCAATAGCAGCAGTTTCCGCTTTTATAAATGCGATTGCTTTGAAATATTCTGATAGCAAGAAAATCAAAATTACTTCAAATGTGACGTTTGGAGTAGCAATGGGATTCTTCTTAATTCTCATGCTATTAGCTTCAACGGTTGCACGTGGTTATTAAGCAAATTCCAATTTGTCGAGCTGAATAGGCGTTGAATGTTGGCGTGATTTGGGAGCAAATTTGGTGCACACTTTATAGGGCGATACTCACGATATTCACGATATCGTACGAAAACACACGATAAATCTACGATATCAAACGGTATTGTTAAAACTCAAAGAGATAATTTCTTATCTTATATACAAAAAATGCTTTGCTTACGCAGAGCATTTTTTATTTTCGGCTTTTAACCCGAGGCTTGTACTCAGATTTTATCTGAGTGTAGCAAAGATTTCATTCGCTTCTGCGGATTTAATCACCGCAGGTGATTTCATTTCTCTATATCCTATTTACTTTTATTAATCTTTATGTTAAAATAAAGCTATAATATAAAACCGTTAGCCTTACGGGAATCGAACACATTTGTCTCAGAACGATAAATCCGCGAGCCTTTGTCCGACCTTTGTCTTGAAAGTTTTTTAACTGTCTGCGCCAAAGCTCGAAAAAATTCTCTACGGATTTATTCGCTCTGAGATGC
>JAFQAM010000149.1 GCA_017416885.1 Clostridia bacterium
GACGGTAAAACTAAAAAAGTGTTTTTATCTGCAATCAACAGGCTGATTAAAGAAAAATACAGTAAAAAGGCCGATAAATCCAAAAAATCCATATACAACAATGAAAGCCACGACTAATCGTGGCTTTTGATGTTTTCATTAAGATATATTAAAGTTTTTGACAATTTTTCGATGTCGGGACCCGTTTCTCCAAAAACAGGAGACTCAAGCGTTATGCTACCTTGATAATTGCACTCCTTTAATTTTTTGAATACATATTGAAAATCAATGACTCCTTCATTAGGATGTAATATCGGGCGTATTTTTGAAAAATCTCTTGGATGTGATGAATAATCGCTGATATGAATATGCTTAATATGCTCCCATATCGGTTCATTGAAAATTTCCTTGATTTCATCGTGAAATGCTCCAAAGCGCGTGTCGAAAATAAATCCAATATCAGGCAGGTATTTATAGAGCATTCTCCACACTGATAGTCCTGAATGAATAGTACAGGGGATGTTTTCTATAAGTAATTCTATTCCGTATTTTTTAAACATATCAATAATTTCTGGCAAATAAGAAATATTGTATTCTATATGGCTATCGCTTTTTGTGCCGCCCCATAAATGGAAAACTCCCTTTTGAGCACCAATTTTATTAGCAAATTCACAATTAATTTTAAGTAAATCCATAGCCTCATTTGATATTTCATCATTACATTCTGACAGCATTATGCCAATTTCCTTATCAAAATGCATAATATCAAACTTAATATTGCTTTTTGACATTTCATTATATATATCATCTAATTTATCATAAAAGGAATGTGCAAACATAAATTCTGCGCCATAAATTAAGCTGCTTTGAATTAATGACGGGAAATGCTTTGTAATCAATGTATAGTCGTTGTTATTAATTCTACCGACCATAACACCTGTAGAACAGTAAATTTTATTCATAATAAGTCACCTCGTAAGAATTTTAGCACAACTTATCAAATAAATCAAGAAAAGTCTTTTCAAATAAATAAAAATATGTTATTATAAAATAAATACCTATTAAGGAGATTTAAATGGAAATTAGTTTAATATATCCGTCTAATGTGCATTATTCTAATCATATTGACGGCAAGGACAATCCAAATATATCAAATGAGGTGCTCAACGAATTGGGCTTAAATTCTATAATTGATTTGCGCTCAAGCCGTTTATGTGACTTTTTTACAATGGACAAGGAGGTCATTGAGTACCGTCAAGGTGTATTTGAGGATATGCTATCCAATCCAGAGCTCAGCGAGATTTTAATAAAATTAACTCCTATTTTATCTGATATAGCGGAATTAAGAAAGCTATCAAGCGATGAGATGAGTCAGACTCATATTTATACAGCATAACCGAAATTGAGCTTTATGTATCCTGTATGGAGCTTATGGCTACTGAATTTTCTCCTTTAAGAGATAAATTTAAAAGTGATGCCTTTATTCAGCTTGCAGATAGAGTAAAGGAGCTTACTGAAAGCGAATATTATGTTGATTTAAATAAGCGCTTAAAGGAGCTAACCTCAAGAGTCAGAGAAATAAAAAGCGTTACAATAGGTGTTAACTTAGATGCAAGATTAAGACCTGAAAACGCAGGCGTTTTAAGTATAAATAACGAAAAATTTAAATCGGGCGATTTACTACAAAAAATACTTCGTCTTGACTTTAAAACCGATGAATACACTTGTATTGCATCATTGCAGCCCTTTAATAAATCAAATAATGAAAATCAACAAAACGCGCTTAATTATGCATTTAATAACGCTTTAAATACTGTTTTTAAATCATCAATGCGCTCTTGGAAAAAGGTTGTACAAGCATATGTGCTTGAGAATGCTGATTTTCTTATCAAGCTTTTACCTGAAATTGAATTTTTAGTTAAGACAACAGAGCTTATTAATACATTAAAGAGTTCAGGAAATGAATTGTGCTTTCCAAAAATTCAACCGATAGAAAATAAAGCCTTTAATGTAAAAAATATTTATAATCCGGTAGTTGCTTATAAGCTTAGCGAAAAAATGGTTGAAAATGATTTTTGCTTTGATGAAAACGGTCTGTTTTATATTTTATCAGGACCAAACAGAGGCGGTAAATCAGTGATTTCTTGCGCGGTGGGACTTACTTTTGTTTTAGCGCAGTTAGGTGCCTGTGTGCCTGCTACCGACGCTGTAATAAGCCCTGTGGACGCTATATTTACTCATTTTCCAACAGGCAGTGAGGATACAATCGATAAGGGCCGTTTAGGTGAGGAATGTGCTCGCTTAGATGAGATTTTTAATGATGTAACAGAGTATAGCCTCGTAATTTTAGACGAAACACTTTCCTCGACAGGCTCATTTGAGGCTTCATATATCGCATCTGAAATAGTTTGTGGCTTTTCAATGGTAAAATGCAGAGGAATCTTTTCCACTCACTTGCATGAGCTTACATCAATGCTTGATGAAATTAATGAAAAATGCGTAGCAGACGGTGGAGCAAAAATTGATACCTTAGTTGCAGGCATGGAGGAAGGGGAGCGAAGCTTCAAAATTACACGCAAAAAGCCCGATGGAAGAAGCTACGCAAGAGACATTGCAAGCAAGTATGGCATATCACTTGATAACATTTTGAAAAAAATTTCAAAAAAATAAATTTTACTATTGCAATTTAAAAAATACTGTGCTATAATACATAGCGTAATTTTAGTAGTTAAGTTTTCTACACAAACGGAGGTGTTAAAATGGCTAAATGTTCAGTATGCGGAAAGGGAGTATCATTCGGACACAATGTATCCCACTCAAACCGTAAAACAAACAGAACTTGGAAACCAAACATCAGAAAAGTAAAAGCTGTTGTTGATGGTTCTAACAAGACAGTTAATGTATGCTCACGTTGTCTTCGTTCAGGCAAGGTAGCTCGTGCTTAATTAATGAAAATTAAACACCGTTTATACGGTGTTTTTTCATTTTTAGGAGGAAATATGATTGCATTAATAAGTAATCAAATAAGTAGTCAGTTTCAAAATGCTACGGGAATAAAGACATTTCCGCTTATGCCATATAATAAGCTTGATTTGCCTGTATCATCACACGCTGATATGCTTATTTGTGTAATAGATAAAAATGTATTTTGTTATAGTGATTATTATAATGAGAGCAAAAGCATTTTTGATGAAATAGAGAAGTTAGGATATAAAATTATAAAGGTAAATCATCAATGCGATATAAAATATCCTCACGATATTGGACTTAATGCATTAGTAATCGGAAAGAAAATTTTTTGTAAAAGAAATTATATTGCAAAAGAAATAATTGAATACGGTGAGGCTAATGGATATAAAATTATAAATGTCAATCAAGGATATTCTGCTTGTTCAACATTTATTATTGATGAAAATAGTGTAATCACATCGGATTTAGGAATGCAAAAAGCTTTTCAGAACGAAGGAATTAATACTATTATTGTACCGAATAATAATATTATTTTGGATGGCTATAATTGCGGTTTTGTTGGGGGATGTGGCTGTATTTTAGATAATAATGCATATTTTTTCGGTTCAATTAAAGATACATTTATAGAAAATTGCGCTGACATTGAAGCTTTTTTTGAAATAAAGAACATTAAATTTCATAAAGTAATTGATGGAAGGCTACGAGATTTCGGTGGAGTTAAAACTTTTTATTAAAATATTTAAAATTTTTGTTTAAAAGTATTGGCAAAATATTATTTATATGTTATACTTATTATAATATATAATAGTTGGAGGAATCTATGGAAAGAATCAGCGACTTTTTTAATCACTTTCTCACTTATTTTTCAATGATAAGCATTATAGATGTGATTGATATTTTATGTCTTACCGTAGTTTTATATACAGCATTCAGATTTGTAAGAGAAAGAAGAGCCGGTAAGCTTGTATTAGGTATTGGCTTTTTAGCGATTTTTCTTGTAATTTGTCAATTCCTATCATTAAAGGCTATGAAGTTTATTCTTTTAAGCTTATTTGATGTTGGTATTGTGCTGCTTGTTATTGTATTCCAGCCTGAGCTAAGAGCGGCGCTTGAAAAAATGGGCGACAATTCAATTAAGGGTGTTAAAAGCTTTGCAGGCAGAAAAAACAACACACAAATTACAAATATGATTGAAGAGGTAATTAGTGCGGTATTTGAATTAGCAAAGACAAAAACAGGAGCGCTAATAATTTTTGAAAGAAATACAAAGCTTGGTGATGTTATATTAACCGGTACAGTTTTAGATGCTGAGCTAAGTGCTCAATTAATCAAAAATGTATTTTTCAACAAAGCACCCTTGCACGATGGCGCTATGATTGTAAGAGACTCAAGAATACATTCTGCGGGATGTACACTCCCACTGTCTTCAAATCCAGATATTAGCAAGGATTTAGGAACAAGACATAAGGCGGCAATCGGTGTTAGTGAAAACAGTGACTGTGTTGCTGTTGTTGTGTCTGAGGAAAGCGGAATTGTGTCTATGACCTATAACGGAAACATAAAGAGAAATTTAA
>JAFQAM010000150.1 GCA_017416885.1 Clostridia bacterium
ACCCGCCTGACAGAAGCGACAGCCGCGGATGCAGCCACGGAAGGTTTCAAGCATTATTCTGTCGTGGACTGTTTCAATATATGGCATAATAGGCTTCAGAGGGAAATATGAAGTGTTCAGGTTTTCAACCACTCTTTTCTCTACCTTTTCAGGTACATCCTCAAATTTCGGCTCAAATGAGCTTATAGTGCCATCCTCGTTGTACTCTACATTATAAAGTGACGGTACATAGAAGCCTTTAAGATGTGATGCCTCGCGAAGAAATGCTGATTTTGTATAGGTGCCGTTTTCCTTCATTTGAATATAAAGCTTTGCAAGCTCGGGAAGCGCTTCCTCTCCCTCACCAATGCTGAAAATATCGAAAAAGTCAGCAACAGGCTCTGCGTTATAGGCGCAAGGTCCTCCGCCTAAAAGAATCGGCATAGAGTCGTCTCGGTCCTTGGCATAAATAGGTAGTCCCGCTAAATCAATCATATTTACAGCGGTGGTATAGCAAAGCTCATACTGTAAGGAAATTGCCATAATGTCAAAATCCTTTACGCTGTCCTTGCTTTCAAGGGCAAATAGCGGAATATTATTCTTTCTCATTTGCTCTTCCATATCAGGCCACGGCGCATATACTCTTTCGCACCACACTGAGTCAAGCTCGTTTAAAGCGCCATATAGAATACGCACGCCTAAATTAGACATACCTATTTCGTAGGTGTCAGGAAAGCAAAATGCAATTCTTGCTTTAATCTTGCTTTTGTCTTTTATAATTTGTCCGAATTCGCCGCCGGTATATCTGCCCGGCTTTTGGACCTTTTTTAATATTGTACTGATGTTTTGCATTTTATTTTGATTTGGGCATTACGATGGCTGTAATTATTGCCATAACAAGCATAACAGCCAATTGATAGCAGGTAATAAAAACAGAATTGATTAACGAGAACAATCCAAATATTGATAAACCTACCATTGTTGCGCCTGCTATAGACGCTAAAATCTTTATAACCCTTGTTGCCTTTCTGATATTTGAAATTTTTTTACATACGGGGATTGCTTTAAGCAGGTGCTTGGATTGACCTCTTGAAACAATTTTTCCCTCGCTTTTTGCGCTCATAACAGGAATAGCTTCCTCATACACCAATCTTATAACCTTTAAATCAACCTTTATTCCCTTGGTTAAATCGGAAATCAGAGCTTGGTTGATATTTGGATCGAAGGTGCGGATACCAACGGTGACCTTATTTTTGTTAAGATTGCTAACAATTTCCACAAATTCCTCGTCAATACTGTAATCCAAGAAAATTTTTGCGCAAAGTACACTGTTACAAGCCATATAAAGCACGCTGCTTGAGCCTTCGTTTTCACTCATTGCGCCAACATCTATGCCTCGTGATGACATTCCGTTTCTGTCGGCAAAAACTACTGTATCGCCATTTATTTTCACGCAAAAATAATCCTTGCCCGCACAGTTAAACTCTGCATCTGCGCTCTTTGGAAATGCTTCCTTTGTTGCGCTGCCAAAAACCTCGGCTAACGGTCCTCCGACTACTGAAAAGCCGCTTGCTGCGTAATATAGCACCTTTTCGGTTTTAAATTTATTGAAAACCTGGAAAAATGTAAGCTTAACATTATACGGCGGGAATGCGGTTGTATCATTTACTGATGCTACATCGGTTGATGCAAACTCGGGAATTGCATTTTCGCCAATGATTGCGGTATCATCATTATAGAGATACCTGTTTCCCTTTAAAAACGGTACGCTGTACGAATATAAAATTCCAACAGGAAGCATAAAAAGTATTCCTACATACAATACATTCACTGCCTTAAAGAAATCGTATCCGTTAAACAGCGACACAATAGCTAAAATCGCAGGAATAACAATTGAAGCAGTTAAATAAATGCTTAAATAGGATCTTAGCATTGGCGGTGTATTTGTGTTTGCAAAATACTTGCTTATGAAGGTTGTTTTCTTTACTCTTGCTATTTCACCCTCAAAATCATCAATTGAGGATGAAAAGGTTTCTGTCTCGGAATCATCATCTCCGCGCGTTGCTTTTTCAAGATAGTATTTTACATCCTTTGAGGAAACAACGCCGAATCCGTATTTTTCTCTTGAAACGGTTATATAGGAATAAATCAAGGATGAAAGCAAAATAATCGCAACGGGGAAATTATAAAGCCTTGGCTCGTTTTCAAAGCTGATAAACAGTATCATCAGTAATGAGTGTATAAGCGAGCAAATAGTTGCAACCACTGCAACTGACTCAGGTATATAATCCTTTGATGCAATTGATTTTACACCGTGATAAAGCTGTTCATATGAAATGATAGCGCAGATCAGCAAAACAACGGTATTACTGATTGTTAAAACATAAGGATTTGACAAAAATCCTGCTGGCGATTTGATGAATAGACTAATATTTTCAATAAAAAACAGAATTACAGAAAGAATAGACACAAAAATGATTTTTGTTCTTATGTTTGACTTGGCAAATTTATACATTCCTATGACATCTTTTCTTTGCTTTCTGTGCGTATATTCAAAGGAATCGGAATAAATATTGCCTTGTTGAGCTTCAACTTCTCCGCTGTCTTGATCTACTATATTATCGCTGAATTTGTTTTTCTTGCGACTAACACCTTCGTTATCACTGTCTAATTGCATAGCTTCCTTGAAATTTTCGCTATTGTCGCTATCGCTATTATTTGACGAGTCAATACAGTCATCAAGATTAGTTATGCCTGAAAGCTTTTCAAAAATATCCTTTTTAGGTGGAGCTAAGCGGTCGCCCTCCTCATCTATGTAATAGTTTTCCTCAATAGATATAGTTTCAGGCTCTTTTTTAGGCTTGCTTCGTTTTTTGTTAGCTTCTTTATTCGCTTGTACAGGTTCTTCGTTTACACTGTCTACCGTATCTGTATCAAGATCTATTTTTATCTGGTCAAGCTTCTTTTCCATAGATCCTCCTTACAAGTTTTTATTATTGTCGTTGCATTCTTGCGGCATGGCACAAAATTACAGAGGCGGCAGTGGAAACATTCAGCGAGTTAACCTTGCCATACATAGGAATTGACACGATGAAATCGCTGTTTTCCTTTAGCATTCTTGCTACACCGTTGCCCTCTGAGCCTAAAATAATACCGCAACCGCAGTTGAAATCTGTTTCGTAATAAGGGGTTCCGCCTGCCTCGGCTGCGAAAATCCAAAGTCCCTTTTTCTTTAAATCCTCAACGGTAACATTAAGATTTGAAACCTTGGCAATAAGCATATGCTCAATTGCTCCCGCAGAGGATTTATACACTGTTGGAGTAATGCCCACTGAGCGGCGCTTTGGAATTACAATACCGTGAGCGCCTGCGCATTCCGCGCATCTTATAATTGCGCCTAAATTGTGAGGATCCTCAATAGAATCGCAAATTACGATAAGCGGCTTCTCATTTCTTTCGCTTGCCAACTGAAGCATATCATCAACAGTTGAATATTCCTTCATAGCCGCAAGAGCAACAATGCCCTGGTGGTTTGCGCCCTCGGCTAAATTATCAAGCTTTTGCGGTTCAACCTCAATAATCGGAATGTTTTTATTTGAGGCTTCGGCAATTAAAACGGTTATAGAGCCTTCTCTGTCGCCCTTTCTTACATAGATTTTATCAATGCTTCTTTCGCTTTTCAAAAGCTCTCTTACCGCGTTTCTACCAATAACAATGCCGTTATCCTCTTTTTCTTCAAAGGGGTCCTGCGAGTATGAATCATATTTTTTGTAGCTATCGTTTCTTTTGAAGCCATCGCTTCTTTTAAAGCCATCATTTTTTTTGAAATTAGTTTTTTTATCCTTCACTTTTATATCTCCAAACATTGTTTATTATTATATTTTAACATATTATATTAGATTTGTACAGTGTTTTTGACAAAAAAATCACATCTTTACCTTGAATGTAAAGATGTGATTTAAAATCATAAATTTTTAATCGGTTTTATCCAAAAAAGTAATTACTGATTTTTCATTTCTGCGAAGCATTCGCTACAGTAAACAGGTCTGTCATTGCTTGGTAAGAAAGGAACTCTTGCTACCTTGCCGCAATTAGCGCAAACTGTTTCGTGCAATTCTTTTGGTGCTTTCGCAGCATTCTTTCTTGCATCTCTGCAAGCTTTGCATCTTTGTGGCTCATTCTGGAGGCCCTTTTCTGCGTAGAATTCTTGCTCGCCTGCTGTGAATACAAATTCAGC
>JAFQAM010000151.1 GCA_017416885.1 Clostridia bacterium
ACACTATATCGTGCTATGTTAAACCAAATAGCGGAAAATTTTCATATACAATAGTAGAGTTAAAAAGCCATGAACTCATATTTTCATTAGAATACTATAACGAACAAAATAAGCGTAACGGTTTGATAGGACTTATTGCTATGCCAATATGTGCTATTGTTTTTACCGTATTTACCTTAATATTTGCTAAAAATACAAAAAACTAAAAAATGCTAACCCATAAGGTTAGCATTTTTATATTCATTATTGCACATTAAATAGCATAAGGAAAAATCCAATCATAGCTGATGTAGCATAAAGTATGCCCACAATTCTCATATTTTCCTTAAAGCTTTTATTTGTCTTAAATAATACCGCAAGACCAATTCCCGCGCCTGAGCAAAGACCTGCACAAGCAGCGCCAAAGGATAAAACACCCTCGGAGTATAGTTCAATAAGCGCCACAGAAACAGAGCAGTTAGGAATTAATCCCAAAAGACTTGCAACAAAGGGTTGAGCATAACTGTCAGTAAGAAGCACCTTGTGTAAAATATCCTCACCAACAAATTCCATTACAATACCAAGCGCAAGACTAACAATAAAAATAAATAAAGCGGTTTTGAATGTGTGCTTTAAAGCCGGCTTGATAATTCCGTTTTCTTTCTCACAGCCACAATCCTCGCAAAGCTCAACAGGCTCTTTTTTTATTTTCATTATTTTTAGCATTAAATCAACCATAAAGCCAATTAAAATACCGAAAACAATCTTAACAACAATAAATTTCCAAATATCCGAGGTTACCTCAGGCTTAGAAAGTAAAAGCGGAATAGCCTCATCAGAGGTAGCAATAAATACCGCAACAAGCGTTCCCTCAGTAATTAGTCCCGTAGCATATAAATTACTGCAAGAAGCAGAAAAGCCACATTGAGGAATTAAGCCAAGCCCCGTGCCAAGAAAAGGACCGAATTTGCCAATCTTAGAAATTGAGCTTTCCATTTTTGTGGAAGCCTTATGCTCAATGTATTCCATAAGTAAATATGCTAAAAATAAAAAGGGAACAGTAAACAAAAGCTCCTTTAAGGAGTGCAAAAGCGCGTGGCTGATGCTATGTAAAATTTCTTCCATCTATAATATATATCCTTTTTAGCGTTAATTGACAATAATTATACAACAAACAAGGATTTTTGTCAATATCGAGTCATAAAAAAATGAAATTTAACAAAACTATTGAAAAATAAAACAATCTGTGGTATTATAATCCCATAGATTTTACAGAGTAAATGTACGCGCGTTAAGTGTCAAGGGGACGGGGAGTTGCCCTTTGAACGAAAACTGAAGTGTTGCGGTGCGTATGTTGCATCCCGCTGGACTCATCTCCAAAATGGTTGCAAAATCTGTATTTCATTTTAGGAGGTGTTTTTTTATGCAAAAAACTAAAAAAATGATTAAAATGCTTACAAACATGGCGATGATGGCAGCATTAAGTACTGTAATCGGCATTTTTTGTAAAAGCGTACTTGACTTTGGCGGTGTTTACCGTATTACCTTTGAAAACCTACCAATAATATTGACAGGTATCGTTTTAGGACCGATAGCAGGCGGTACTGTCGGCTTATGCTCAGACCTTATAAGCTATCTTTTAACTGGACAAGCATATCCCTTAAATCCTATTGTCACCTTAGGCGCGGTAATGATAGGCGTAGTGTCAGGTATCGTAGCAAAATACATCGTCAGAAAAAAAGGCAAGACTCAAATCATACTTTCAGCATTATTTGCCCACATAATAGGCTCAATGATAATTAAACCAATAGGACTTTATCAATTTTACGGAATGCTTGTTTTGTGGCGTATTCCCTTATATTTAGTAATTGCGCCAATAGAAATCTTAATTTTATGCTTACTTTTAAAAAGCAAAGCATTTTCCAAAACAGTAGGATACTTGGAGGACCGCAATGAATTATAACGAAGCATTAGAATATATTCATTCAGTATCGTGGACATTTTGCAAGCCGGGACTTGACAGAATTAAGGAGCTTACAGAAAAGCTTGGCAATCCCCAAAATAACCTTAAATTTATCCATGTAGCAGGCACCAACGGTAAAGGCTCATTTTGCTCAATGCTGCACTCGGTTTTAAAGGAACAGGGATACAGGGTAGGACTTTTCACATCCCCCTACATCAAATTTTTCAATGAAAGAATAGCCATAAACGGCGAGCCAATCTCAAATGAGGATTTAGCAGCCATCACCGAAAAGGTAAAGCCAATAGCCGACAGTATGACCGATAAGCCGACAGAATTTGAGCTTATAACCGCCATCGGTATGGAATACTTTAAAAACAAAAAATGCAACTATGTAGTGCTTGAATGTGGCTTAGGCGGTCGCCTTGACTCCACTAATATTATAGAAACTTCGGTTCTTTCAGTAATTACAGGCATTGCTCTTGACCATACCGCTATTTTAGGCGACACTATCCCAAAAATAGCAAGGGAAAAAGCGGGCATAATAAAAGAGAATACACCTGTTTTATGGTGCGGTAACGATAATGACGCAAAAGAAGTGATTTTAAAAGAATCAAAAATCAAAAACGCGCCGTTTTACGAAGTAAACAGAACTCCACTCAAAGTACAAAAACAAACACTCGACGGCACTTTTTTTGAATTTAATAACCTTAAAGACCTTAAAATCAATCTTTTAGGCTCATACCAAATCGAAAATGCGGTAAATGTCCTAAACGCAATTGAAATATTAAAAAATCAAGGCGTTATAATCACAGATAAAGCGGTTAAGGAAGGACTTAAAAAAGCAAAATGGCACGCAAGATTTGAGATGATTTCACACACTCCCCTCATCATTTTTGACGGCGGACACAATCCGCAGGGCGTTTGCGAGGCTGTAAAAAGCATAAAGCAGTATTTCGGTAACGAAAAGCTCAATATCGTCACAGGCGTAATGGCAGATAAGGACTATAATTATATTGCAAGCAAAATCAGCGAAATTGCAAGCAAGGTCTTTTGCTTAACTCCCGATAATCCAAGAGCATTAAGCGCAAATGACTACGCATCTGTTTTTAATAGCTTAGGCGCCGAAGCATCCTGCTATCTGACAGTAAAGGATGCAGTATCAAGCGCGGTAAATGATGCATTAAAAAACAATAAATCCATTTTATGCTTAGGCTCCCTTTATATGTATGGCGAGGTTGTTGACTCTATACCTTGACAAATCTTAATAATAATGCTATAATATATTTAAATTATTGACTTTGACAAGAATAGACAAATTTCTACAATCATATCATAGTCTCAAATAGCATTTATTAAGCAAATTTTTAGGAAGAAATATGGAAAATAAAGAAAAAGCACCAATCTATAAAGAGCCCTTTAAGGAAAGGGTAATTAAAAAGCTTTGTGATGCCAAGAAAAATGCCAACATCACAAGAGAGCTTGTTAAAAAGAATATCAAAATCCAATACAGAAACTCCGTTATCGGCATATTCTGGACTGTATTAAATCCATTTTTAAATATGCTTGTAATGTTCTTCGTATTCGGTAGTATTTTAGGATATAGCGACAGTGACCCAACCTATGCATTGTACCTTCTTTGCGGTAACATCATTTTTAATATGATGAGAGGCGCAACAAGCCAGTCCTTAACATCTTTAGTTCAAAACAGAGGACTTTTAACTAAAAACAAAATTTCATATTATGTTTTTCCTCTGTCCAATAACATAAGCGCCCTTGTAAACTTTTTGTTTTCATGTATTGCGCTTTTAGGCGTTATGGTGTTTGTTCACTTCTCAACCTTCGGTGAACTTCAGGGTAGTGTATTTAGTTTGAATATTTTGTTAGCAATTTTAATGCTTCCTGCATTATTCTTATTCAATTACGGAATATCAATGATTTTAGCAACACTTTATGTGTTCTTCAGGGACATTCAGCATTTTTACAGCGTATTTTTAACATTGTGGACATACCTAACACCAATATTCTATAGAACCGAAAAACTTGAAAGGTGGATGGAATTTATATTGCAACTTAATCCAATGTACCATTTTGTTCAGTATTTCCGTAATGCAATTTATTATGTGTCTTCAACGGGCGATTTTTTATCTGCAAGCAATAATCCATCCTTTGGAGGAGATTTATTGATACTTTATTTAATCGGTTTAGCATTCTTTGCAGTAGGTGTATTAGTTTACAACTTAACAAAGCGTAAATATATTTTCTACATTTAATGGTGATTTTAATGGAAAATAAAATAGAAATTTTAGATAATCAGGAAATTCAAGCATCTATCAATGAAGCAGTAGAGGAAAAGGAAGAAAACATTATTGAGGTCAATAATGTAAGTATGGAATTTTTCCTACCAAACGAAAAGGTAGATAACCTAAAGGAATTTTTTATTCGTCTTGTAAAGGGCAAAATGGAAAAGAAAAAGCATAAGGTGCTTGATGATATTTCATTTTCAGTTAGAAAAGGCGAATCAATCGGTCTTATCGGACATAACGGCGCTGGCAAAAGCACACTTTTAAAAATCCTTACAGGCATTATGCGCCCAACTGAGGGAAGCGTAATGGTTAAGGGCAAGGTCGCTCCGCTTCTTAACCTCGGCGCAGGCTTTGATAACGAAGCAAGCGCAAAAGAAAATGTATATCTTAACGGCGCAATTTTAGGATATTCAAAAAGAGAAATCGAACACAAATATAAAGAAATCGTTGATTTTGCAGAGCTTCACGATTATATGAATATGCCGCTTAAAAACTTTTCATCAGGTATGGTGGCGCGCTTAGGCTTTGCTATTGCAATTGATGTAAATCCCGATATACTTTTAGTAGATGAAATTTTATCAGTAGGCGATGAAAACTTCCGTAAGAAGTGCGCCGCTAAAATCAATGAGCTCCGTGACAGAGGAGTAACCTTTGTTATCGTATCTCATAATATGTCGCAAATTAAAAATCTTTGCCAAAAGGCAGTATGGATTGAGGATTCACATATGCGCGCTTACGGTGATTCAAAAGAGGTTTGCGATAAATATATTGAATATTGTAATTCACTCAAAAAACACTAATCCTCTGATTAGTGTTTTATTCTTTAAATAATACAGGAGGAAAATATGGGACAGAAAAATAAAACTGTGCTTCTATGGATAAGCTTCTTTTTAGACTTGTTAATCAATTTAACAGCATTATATTTTGTCTATACTTATTTAAACAAGCAAATAAATGCGCCCTTTGGCAAAAAAGCGATGGCAATTGCGCTGATAGTTGCTCTTGCAACCTCACTTATATATCTGATGTTCAATATTTATACTCTGAAGCGCTCTGCTCATCTCCATGTCGTTTTAATAAAAACCGTAATTGCTCATATCGTAGCATATTCCTCTGTAACTATGATGATTATGATTTTCTCACCCGAGAAAAAAACATTCTTTATATTTGCATCAGTCTGCTACGGCATATCTCTTGTAATTTTATTAATCAAAAGAACAATATCCACGAAGCTTATTCACAAAATGCGCGCGTCAACTAAAAACCGCAGAAAAATTATTATAGTAGGCAGCGGTCACGGCGCAAGAGCATTTGTAAAGCAGGTTGAGGAAAACGAATATTTAGGCTACAATATCCTCGGTTGTGTTACCGACAAGGAAAATCCTAAGTTGAATAAGTTAGGCGTTGTGGCTGAGCTTGATGAAATTATCAAAAGAGAAAATCCTTATGAGGTTGCAATCGCAATTGAAAACGAGGGAGAAATCGAAATCAAGGACATAATTAATATATGCGACCAAAACGGCGTAAGAGCTTTAATTATTCCTATAACCCACAAGTATTTTAAATCAAAATTCCAAATTGATATGATAGGCGACTTGCCTGTAATCAATACAAGAGCAGTACCGCTTGATAATATAGCAAACGCAGTTATGAAGCGTACAATGGATATTGTAATATCATTTATAATGATAATATTGTCATCTCCGATTATGCTTTTCGCCGCTATCGGCGTTAAGCTCTCATCCCCGGGCAAAATAATTTTCAAGCAAAAAAGAGTAGGTAAAAACAATAAAACCTTCACAATGTACAAATTCCGTTCAATGAAGGAAAATGAGCAATCCGACGAAGCTTGGACCACCGATTACGATCCAAGAAAAACACGCTTCGGCACATTCCTTCGCAAAACAGGAATTGACGAGCTTCCACAGCTATTCAATGTGCTTTTTGGCTCAATGTCAATTATCGGCCCACGCCCCGAGCTACCAAAGTATGTTGAGGAGTATTCAAAAACAATCCCACTGTATATGGTTAAGCATCAGGTAAAGCCGGGAATTACAGGACTTGCCCAAATTTACGGATACAGAGGAGACACCTCTATTGAAAAACGAATTGAAATGGATATAAAGTACATAGAAAATTGGACGATATTCAGCGATATCAAGATTTTACTTGTAACTCCATTTAAAATGTTTAACAGAAACGAAAAATATGTAAAATGAAAATACTTATTTCCGCATCAAATATGGTGCATATCAATAATTTCCACCGTCCCTATATTGAAAAATTCAAGGAAAACGGAAGCGCCGTGTCTATTCTTGCAAACGGAGAGGGAGCAGACTATAATATCCCCTTTAAAAAAAGCGTGCTTTCCTTAAAAAATCTTTTCCTTATTCCTAAAATAAGAAAAATATTAAAAAAGGAAAATTATGATGTAGTATATACTCATACCACCCTGTGCGCATTTTTTGTCCGCCTTGCAATGAAGGGACTTAAAAACCGCCCCTATGTTATAAACACAGTCCACGGCTACCTTTTTTCAAAGGATACCTCAAGGCTAAAAAGCAAAATCTACCTGCTTTGCGAAAAAATATTAAAAAAGCAAACCGACGATATTGTGGTAATGAATAGCGAGGACTACAAAATTGCCACCGAAAATAATCTCTGTTTAAATAAGGTATATTTTTGCAACGGAATGGGCGTAAGCTTCCCAAATGCAACAAATGAAAGCTATAAGCCAAGTGACAAAATAAATTTAACCTTCGTTGGTGAAATTTCAAAACGCAAAAATCAAAGCTTTTTAGTAAAAGCATTACCGTATTTGATAAATTGCACCCTCACCTTAGTAGGCGACGGCAAGGAAAGAAAAAGCATAGAAAAGCTTGCAAAAAAATTAAAGGTTCATAATAGACTGAAAATCACAGGCTTTACAAATGTTGTATATTCCTATCTGAAAACCACCGATATTTATGTGTGCGCATCAACAATTGAGGGCTTACCCTTTAATATAATGGAAGCAATGCATCAGTCCTTGCCAATAGTAGCAAGCAATATTAAAGGCAACCGCGACCTACTTTCAAGCGAAAATCTATATCAGTTAAATAATATAGATGAATTTGTAAGCAAAATTAAAAGCGCAAATTTATCGCGCCGAGAGTATAATATAGAAAAATACCGAATAGAAAATGTATTAAGCGAAAATATGAAAATTTATTTATCGTTTATAAAAAAGCAGTAAAATTTAAAATAACAGCCCCTATTTTGCAAAAAATGCAAAATAAAAGGTGTTATTTTGCACTTTTTGCTATTTATTTTTAGAAAACAGTGTGATATAATTAAATCACAAAGCAAATCAAATATTTGATAAAAAACAGCAAAGGAGGAAACCTTATGGTTTGGGTATGGTTATCTTTAGCAATTGCGTTAGTTGTAGTTGAATTGTCAACCACTCAGCTTGTTTCAATCTGGCTTGCAATAGGCTCGGCAATGACAGCTATTATTACTGCAATTGTAAAAAGCTTCGGAGGAAGCTTACCTGTTGTGTGGCAGGTTGTGATTTTTGTAGCATCTTCGGCCATATTACTTGCTTCAACAAGAAAATTAGTAAAAAAGCTATTAAAGAGAAATAAAAATCAAGAAACAAATCTTGAATTAAATCTTAATAAGGTAGCTGTTGTTACAGAAAAAATTGACAATATAGCCGGCACAGGTACAATCAAAATCAACGGACTTGAATGGACTGCAAGAAGCCTTGACGACAGTGTAATCGATAAGGATGAATGCGTAGTTTTCAAGGAAATTAAAGGCAATAAGGCATTTGTTGAAAGATATTAAAAAAATAAATTAACATAAAAGGAGAAAAAATTATGTGGTTATTATGGGTACTTTTAGCATTAGTAGGATTAATTGTAATTATACTAATTGCTAACATCAAAATCGTTCCTCAATCAAAAGCATATGTAGTTGAAAGACTTGGCGCTTACAAGGAAACATGGCAAACAGGCTTGCATGTATTAATTCCTATCATTGATAGAATTGCAAAGCAAGTGTCCTTAAAGGAGCAGGTAGCGGACTTCCCACCTCAGCCTGTTATCACAAAGGATAATGTAACAATGCAAATTGATACAGTTGTGTTCTTCCAGATTACAGACCCTAAGCTTTATGCTTACGGCGTTGAGCATCCAATCGCAGCTATTGAAAACCTCACAGCAACAACACTTCGTAACATCATCGGTGACTTAGAGCTTGACCATACTCTTACATCAAGAGATACAATCAACGCAAAGATTCGCTCAATCCTTGACGAAGCAACAGACCCATGGGGCATTAAGATTAACAGAGTAGAGCTTAAGAACATTAAGCCGCCTGCAGAAATCCAGGATGCAATGGAAAAGCAAATGAAGGCAGAGCGTCAAAGAAGAGAAGCAATCCTTCGTGCAGAGGGTGAAAAGTCAAGTAATATTCTTGTTGCTCAAGGTAAAAAGGAAAGCCAAATTCTTGAGGCTGAGGCTGAAAAGCAATCCGCTATCCTTCGCGCAGAGGCTGAAAAGGAAGCAAGAATCAGAAAGGCTGAGGGTGAAGCTGAGGCTATTATCAGAATTAATCAAGCGCAGGCTGAGTCAATCCGTCTTATCAACGAAGCAAATCCTGACCAAGCATACTTGTTATTAAAGAAGCTTGAATCCTTCGAAAAGGTAGCTGACGGTAACGCAACAAAGGTTATCATCCCAAGCGACCTTCAAAATGTGGTAGGACTTGTAAACACTCTTGCTGAGTCAACAAAAGCAGATAAATAATCAAAAATCTAATATTTAAAAATGCTCTTGATTTTCAAGTAAGATGATATAATGATGGTAGGCACAAAAAAGACAGTGCCTACCATTTTTCTATAGTGATACATACTATTTCTACAAAAAAAGATATTCTTGTCAATGTTGGCAATGTAATTAAACTCGTTGACAAAGCGAGCGACACTATGGTAAAATATACATACGATGCTTGGGGGAAATCATACCATAACAGACTATACCGAGTTTGGTTTAGG
>JAFQAM010000152.1 GCA_017416885.1 Clostridia bacterium
GGATGCAAGCAGAGTTTTGGTTAAATACTTTGAACTTTACTATAACTCTGATCGTCTTCATTCGGGTATTGGCTATCTTACACCGAATGAATATTTTGAAAAATTAACTCTTTAATTTGTCTATTAATATTGACAAGTTTCGTGGGGATAGTAAAAGCTCTGTCGGTTATGACAGAGCTTTTTCGCTATTTATTCGTTGTTTTGGTCGCCACTTTCGGTTGTTTCTGTAATTTCAGTTGAGCTTACATTTTCAGAGAAATTTTCTTGGTCAGAGGTAATTATTTCGTTATTATTCGCTTCTATGTTTTCTTTTATCAAAGCTTCTTCATCAATTACAGGAGCATTTTTTGCTTTATAAGAGTTAATGAGCTGCTTGCGCTTTATTAAATAAACGATGGCGGCAATTGGAATCATAATTCTTATTGATGTTGCGCCTGTTGCGTATTTAATAAGAGCGGTGTTATTTACAAGTGAAATAATTGCACTAAGATTAAAGCTTACGCCATTTGCGTTAGAGTTTATAGTTATAGCAGCTGTTCCTAAAAGAATGAGTGCAAGCCATACTCCTTTTTTGTCAATCTTTTGTCTTAAAGCATCAATAAATACAGCAATTACAAATGCAATTTCCAAAAATCCTATAATTAAGAAAATCCACTGCGTTGTATTTGCGCCCTTCATAGAGGTAACCGTTCCGCACTGTACTCCGTTTCCTGAAATCTGAGATTCAAGTATATTAAATCCATAGAGTCCTTCAATATCGGAGCGCGCTTGTGTTTCCACAATGTAGGTTTTTGAATTGGTAGTCATCAAGTAGGTTGTACGCATAACGGTAATTCCGTTTTGTGTTCTTGCGTTAACGCCTATTTGTGTAAGCTCGTACTCCTCAACGCCCGAAATATAATCACGGATTTGGGAATAAATCGGATGAAAATCATCTTTAGTTGTAATTCCTGAAACTAAATTAAATGCTTCGTTAAAATTATTTTCAATTAATGCATCAAGCATTACTTCGGTTTTTTCTTTTAATTTGTCATTTTGTTGACATGATGAAATAGAAAAAACAGCGAAAATTATCAATAAAACAGATAATATTTTAAATATTTTCTTCATATTTTTGCTCCTTATTATCTTGGTAATACAATTCTAACACACTTATATTAAATTGTCAAGAATAAGTAACCGTAGGTTTACAAAAAAACACTCTGTTGCGATTGCAACAGAGTGTTTTATATTAGAATTCTCTATTAATTAAAGACCGCGCTTTACATACTTTGTATGGAGAATTTCGTGAGCCTTGTGGCTACCCGGTTCGCCAAAGAATTCGTCGTAAAGCTTCTTAACTGCAGAGTTTTCGTGTGACTTTCTAACATCAAGATTCTTATCAGCAGTGTAAAGAACACTTGCACGAAGAGCCTTTAAGTCAACATTGTTACGAACAACTGCAGGTTGTGTTGGCTGACCGCCACCGTTTACGCATCCGCCAGGACAAGCCATAATTTCGATAAAGTCTACCTTTTCCTCGCCTGCCTTAATAGCATTGAGAAGCTTTTTAGCATTTGATGTTCCGCTTACTACAGCTACCTTAATTTCTGCGCCGCCGAGCTTGTATGTTGCCTTCTTAATGCCTGCTGTTCCACGAACATCCTCGAATTCAAGCTTTTCGAGCTTCTTGTTTTCAAGAACCTCAGCAGCTGTACGGAGAGCAGCCTCCATAACACCGCCTGTTGCGCCGAAGATTGCGCCTGCGCCTGAACCGATATGGAACGGATCGTCAAACTTTTCGTCAGCGAGATCTTTGAAATTGATGCCTGCTTGCTTAATCATTCTTGCAAGCTCTCTTGTTGTGATAGCAACATCAACATCAGGAACGCCTGCTGCGTTTTGATGATCTCTTTGTACCTCAAACTTCTTTGCTGTACATGGGATAGCTGATACAAAGAAGATATCCTTTGGATCAAGTCCCATCTTTGCAGCATAGTATGTCTTGTACATAGCGCCAAACATCTGTTGTGGTGACTTACAGGATGAAAGATTGTCTGTAAATTCCGGGAAGTAGTGCTCGCAGTACTTAATCCATCCCGGTGAGCAGGATGTGATAAGTGGGAGGTTCTTGCCTTCCTTAAATCTGCCAAGGAACTCTGTTGCTTCTTCCATAATTGTAAGGTCAGCTGTTAAGTTCATATCGTATACGCCATCAAAGCCAAGAGCCTTCATAGCTGCAACCATCTTGCCCTCTGTGTCTGTGCCCGGAGCATAATCGAAGCACTCGCCGATTGTAGCTCTGATTGATGGAGCTGCGCAGATTGCTACATGCTTTGTTGGGTCTGCGATTGCATCAAGAACCTTTTGAGTGTCATCCTTTTCATAAAGAGCACCAACAGGACATGCAACGATACATTGACCGCAACCGATACATGATGTCTTGTCAAGTGTTTGCTCAAATGCAGAAGCGATATGTGTGTCAAAGCCACGGTCATTAGCGCCGATAACGCCGATACCCTGCATATTCTTACAAGCAGCCACACAACGGCGGCAAAGGATACATTTTTCATTATCTCTTACGATATAAGGAGTTGTTGCATCAATTGGGTACTCGTTATTGTTGCCTGTAAAGTGATCCTCATCAACACCGTACTCTAAGCAAAGCTTCTGAAGCTCGCAGGATGTTGAACGGATACAGGTTAAGCACTTCTTTTTATGAGCTGAAAGAACAAGCTCTAAGTTTGTCTTTCTTGTTTGTCTGATTTTTGGAGTATTTGTTAATACCTCCATACCCTCGTTTACAGGGTATAC
>JAFQAM010000017.1 GCA_017416885.1 Clostridia bacterium
AACAACAAACCCCACCTCAACAGCAATTTTTAAATGCTTACTTGCATTAAAAACAAGAAACGGCATTATAATCAGCCCGCATCCAAGAGCAAAAAACAGTACGATTTCTGCATCGAAAATCGTTTTGGATGCCGCAATAAAGGCAGGTGCGCCTGAGGATATCATAGCATGGATAGATACACCGAGTCTTGAATTAACAAACCTGTTAATGACAAGCGCTGATATTATCCTTGCAACAGGCGGTCCGGGAATGGTAAAATCTGCATATTCAAGCGGAAAGCCCGCACTTGGCGTAGGCGCAGGAAATGTTCCTGCAATTATTGAGAAAAGCGCGAATGTTTTACTTGCAGTAAACTCAATTATTCACTCCAAAACCTTCGATAATGGTATGATTTGCGCATCCGAGCAATCCGTAATCGTTGACGAAAGCATATATACACAAGTAAAGGATGAATTTACAAAAAGAGGCTGTTATTTCTTAACCGAGGAAGAAACAGAAAAGGTAAGAAAAACAATTATTATAAACGGTGCATTAAATGCAAAAATAGTAGGTCAAAGCGCGTATAAAATTGCTGAATTGTCGGGAGTTAGCGTTGATCCGAAAACTAAAATCCTAATCGGTGAGGTTGAAAAAACCGATCTTTCAGAGGAGTTTGCTCACGAAAAGCTATCCCCTGTGCTTGCTATGTATAAATACCAAGACTATGATGAAGCATTACAAATTGCATATAATCTAATCGAGGACGGCGGACTTGGTCACACCGCATCAATTTATATAAACGAGTTTACCGAAAAGGAAAAGCTGAATAAATTTAAGCTTTTAATGAAAACCTGCAGAATTATAGTCAATACACCGTCATCACACGGTGGAATCGGTGATGTATATAACTTCCGCTTAGAGCCATCACTAACACTTGGATGCGGTACTTGGGGCGGAAACTCAATTTCAGAAAATGTAGGCGTAAAGCATCTATTAAACATTAAAACAGTTGCATACAGGAGAGAAAATATGCTTTGGTTCAGATCCCCTGAAAAAATCTATATTAAAAAAGGCTGTCTGTCCTTCGCTCTTGATGAATTAAAGTCAGAAATGAACAAAAAAAGAGCATTTATAGTCACAGATAAATTCCTATACGAAAGCGGCTATATCAAGCCAATTACAGACAAGCTGAACGAATTAGGCATTTCCTACGGTTGCTTTAGTGACATTGAGCCGGATCCAACCTTGGAAAGCGCTAAAAACGGAGCAATTCAAATGTCCGCCTTCAAGCCTGATGTTATTATAGCATTTGGCGGCGGCTCAGCTATGGATGCCGCAAAAATAATGTGGCTTCTTTATGAGCATCCTAATGCAGACTTTATGGATATGGCTATGCGCTTCAGCGATATAAGAAAGAGAATTTATAAATTCCCCAAAATGGGTGAAAAAGCTTATTTTATCGCCATTCCTACATCTGCGGGCACAGGCAGTGAGGTAACACCGTTTGCCGTAATTACAGACGAAAAAACAGGAATTAAATATCCCCTTGCTGATTATGAGCTTTTACCGAATATGGCAATTATTGATACAGATTTCCATATGACTGCGCCAAAATCCTTAACTGCGGCATCAGGCATTGATGCAGTTACTCACGCTCTTGAAGCATATGCTTCCATAATGGCAACCGATTATACAGATGGCTTAGCGTTGCAATCATTGAAAATCATATTTGAATATCTGCCAAACGCATACGAAAACGGCGCACACGATATAAAAGCCCGTGAAAAAATGGCAAATGCGGCAACAATGGCGGGTATGGCATTTGCAAATGCATTCTTAGGAGTATGCCATTCAATGGCTCACAAATTGGGAGCATTTCATCATTTGCCGCACGGCGTCGCTAACGCATTGATGATTAACGAGGTATTGCGCTTTAACGCAAGCGAAGCACCAACAAAAATGGGCACATTCTCTCAATATGATCATCCACACACATTATCTCGCTATGCAGAGGTGGCAGACTACTTGGGCGTTAAGGGCGAAAATGATACCGAAAAGCTTAATAATCTTATTAACGAGCTTGACGCATTAAAGGAAAAGGTAGGCATCAAAAAGACTATAAAGGATTACGGAATAGATGAAAAAGCTTTCCTTGACACCTTAGACGAAATGGTAGAGCAGGCTTTTGACGATCAATGCACAGGAGCAAACCCAAGATACCCTCTTATGTCCGAAATTAAGAAAATGTATTTAAATGCTTATTACGGTACTAACGAAAATATATAATAAATAACAAATTTATACAATTTTCACAAAATAACAGTTGAATATTTTCTTATAATATGATACAATAAATAAAAATATGCGGGAGGATAAAATGAATACTAACAGTGTAATTGCAAAAAGAAACAATAAAACTGTTTACCGTGACGGTAACCGTAAAATCAAGGTTTATAACAGCGATGTATCCAAGGTTGAGGTTTTGGTATCTGCTTTGAATCAAGCCAAGGTTGAGGAAACAGGAATAAAAATGCCTAAGCTCTTAGAGGTAACGACTGAAGACGGAAAATGGATTGTTGTAACAGAATATATTGAGGGCACGCCTCTTGATGTTTTAATGGCTGAGCACCCGGAAAAAGAGGATGAGTATCTTGAGGATTTTGTAAATCTCCAGATGTCGATTCATACTATGAGGGCAAGCGGACTTTTGAAGATCAAGGAAAAAATGATGTCAAAAATTGAGCAGACCGATTTTGATGACACTGTAAAATATGAGCTTCAGACAAGGCTTGAAAGTATGCCAAATCACAACAAGGTTTGCCACGGCGATTTTAATCCGTCAAATGTAATTGTAACAGATAAAGGCGAAATGTATGTGATTGACTGGGCACACGCAACTCAGGGTAACGCTTCGGCGGATGTGGCAAGAACTTATCTTTTATTTAGTTTAGACGGAAAAGAAGAGCTTGCCAACAAATATTTACACCTATTCTGCGCAAAAAGCGGAACAACAAAAAGATATGTTCAAAGATGGCTGCCCATTGTAGCGGCATCGCAAACCGTTAAGAAAAATGCAGATGAAAAAGAGCTTCTTAACAAGTGGGTTAATGTAGTAGAATACGAATAATATATTAAATATCCCCTTGGTAGCAAACAAGGGGATATAGATTTTAGGTGATAAAATGAAAATTATAGAAATTATTAAAGGAGACAAGCCCTCGCTATCCTTTGAGGTGTTTCCTCCAAAAACATCAGCAAATTTTGAAAGCGTAAAGGAAGCAAGTGAAAAAATAGCGCTTCTTAAGCCATCATTTATGAGCGTAACCTACGGTGCAGGCGGTGGAACAAGCGAATACACTGTATCAATAGCGCAAAATATTCAAAAAAATTACGGGGTAACTGCGCTTGCTCACCTGACATGCGTAAATTCTACCAAGGAAGAGGTAAAAGCAAGGCTAAAGGTGCTTAAGGAAAACGGTATTGAGAATATTTTGGCATTGCGCGGAGATATTGTTGCGGGCAATGAGGACAGAGAAAAATGGGATTACCGACACGCAAATGAGCTTGTTGAGGAAATTAAGCAATTTGGTGACTTTTGTATAGGCGGAGCCTGCTATCCCGAGGGACAAACAGAAAGCGCTCATC
>JAFQAM010000153.1 GCA_017416885.1 Clostridia bacterium
AAGCTGAACCTCTACCCTTAACATAGATCATATCTACTGCTGTTGGATTTGTAAGGTCAAGTGTACATGTAAGTGCGCCTGTACCCTTACCTGCGATTGTACCTTCATTACCCGGCTCAAATGTACCGTTGATTAAGTTAGAAACCTTATCCTTGCCCCATGCATCGCCATCAAATGTTGGATATACGCCCGGGCCAAGTGCGTCAACTGTTACATTCTTGAAGTCTTGGTAATCTGTCTTTTGGCACTCGTAGCATGTTCTTGATCTCTTCATATACTCTTCAGACCAGTTAGACCAGTCGTGACCTGCTGCAGGTGCGCCGTCCTTGTATTCTGTATGACCGCAAATGCTGCATACACGGGAGTCTCTTTGAGCTGTCTCACAAGTAGCCTGTGAAACCTCTTGCCAAATTGACCAGGAGTGGTTTTCTGTACCGTCGTTACAGTAAACAATCTTATCCCATCTTGCAACACATACTGTGTTAGCCTTAATTACTGTTGTTTGTCTTACAACTGTTGTGCCATCCTCAAGAGTCCAGCAGTTGAATGTGTAGCCGTCTCTTGTAGGTGTTGGAAGCTTACCAACATTGTCACCCTTTTGAACATACTTAATTGCATCTGAGTCAGAAATCTCGCCGCCTGCCGGGTCAAACTCAACAGAAACTGTGTTTTCGTCCTTCTCCCAGTTTGCAACTAAAACCATATCAAACATTACGAAATCTCTTTGGGAAATCTTTTCCTCAAAGTTAATGTCTTCTTCGTCAAACCAACCTGCGAACTTAAAGCCGTCTCTCTTTGGTGTTGGTAATTTACCGATCATTTCGCCTTCTTTAACTACGCGCTCTTCTTCCTCAACTGTACCGCCATTAGCATCAAAGTAGATTGTGTACTTTTTACCGCCACAAGCAATTACTAATGGAAGAACCATAAGGCAAAGAACTGCAAGGCAGATAATCTTTGTTAATGTGCTCTTTTTCATTTTGTTTTACTCCTTTGAAATTTTAATTGAAATTTTGCACGGGCATTACGCCCTTTGTTTGCGTCAATATTATAACATAATATAATGTTAAAATCAATTGAAA
This sequence comes from Clostridia bacterium, assembly GCA_017416885.1. GTDB lineage: Bacteria > Bacillota > Clostridia > Oscillospirales > CAG-272 > RGIG2000. The sequence goes on from JAFQAM010000153.1 coordinate 1,083, forward strand.
GAATTCTTTTTGGCAGTATTTTGTATTTTTGCACAAATCTTAATGTGCAAAATCAAAAAATCAGCCGTTGATTTTGTTAATTTTGTACATAGTGGTTAGTGGTCAGTGGTCAGCCGTCAGCCGCCAGCAGTCAGTGGTTAGTGGTCAGCCGTCAGTAGTTAGCTCACATTTTCGCAAAGCGAAAATATATCGAAACTGCAAAGCAGCTATATCGAATTTCACGCAGTGAAATATATCGAATTTGCGAAGCAAATATATCGAGTGCGAAGCACATATAAGTGGTCAGTGGTTAGCCGTGCTTCTTATTAAAAAGCTGAAGTAAAAAAAACCTATGCAAGTGAAAACCAATTGCATAGGTATTAAGTCAATATGTATTTTCGCTGACGGCTGACTGCTCATATCAAGCTCGGCTTGATTTGCTCAGCAATCATTTTCAGCTTCTGACAAATTTCGTGGTCTGTGCCGTCAGGCTCAAATGTGACCTCGGTGGGATTTTTGCCTGTAAAGAATTTGTACATTACAAGCCCTGTTAAGTATTTACCGTAATCGGTTAAATGGAAGCCGTCACAGGTGATTGGATTTGTTTTTTCGTCAAACTCTGCTAAAAGCCTTGCAGACTCAACCGCATCACCGTTTGGTATTATTTCAAGGTTGTACTTTTTGCAAATTTCAGTTGAGGTCTTGACGATAGCCTCAAACATTTTCGGGCGGGAGTTACCGTAATTTACAAAGCAATCGTGGGTGGAGTAATCGCTATATGCCCATGTTCTGTGAAAAGCAATTTTTGCACTTGAGCAAGCGCCGTTAATGTAGCCAAGGATATACGGTAAATATGGCTCATAGGTCTCACTCATTCCCGAAAAATGGCTGACCTGTTGCACGGTTACATAGTCCCATTTTCTTTCATTAAGCGCATCCTTTATCGACACAGTGCCGTCAATTTCACCGTTTTTGTCATATAGATAGTCGGATTCATTTTCTAAAATATTGTTGTAATGTCTTTCAAGGGAGCAGCCGCCAATAGCCAAGTCAAGCACCTCAATTTCTCCGTTTGAAATTTGGTGCAAATAGCTTGTGGCATTCATTGAAAAGCTGTTGCCGATGCATAATATATTCATTGTGAATTTTTCCTTTCTAAGTGATGATTTAATTATAAATCTAATGCTTGGGAATGTCAAGGAAAAATTAGGATGTAGGATGTAGGATGTAGGGGGTAGGATTGCAACTCTGTTGCAATCACACCAAAGGTGTGTATGTAATCAACCGCGGTTGTATGAAATCATCATTTATGCCGTATAAAATCGCTTAGCGCGTGTATATAGTTAAGATATACGGATAGAGGCTCGCTTCGCTCGCAGGGAATAGGCAAGCTGATAATTAAAATATGTATTTTAAATGTAACCGCCTACATCCTACACTCTTAAATCAAGCTTGGCTTGATTTGCTCAGCAATCATTTTCAGCTTCTGACAAATTTCGTGGTCGGTATCGTCAGGCTCGTAGGTCACCTTGGTTGCATCCTTGCCTGTAAAAAATTTATACATTACAAGGCCTGTCAGGTATCTGCCATAGTCAAATGACATATGGAAGCCGTCGCGGGTGATTGGATTTGTTTTTTCGTCAAATTCAGGTAAAAGCCTTGCAGCCTCAACCGCATCACCGTTTGGTATTATTTCAAGGTTGTATTTTTTGCAAAGCTCTGTTGATGCTTTCACAATTGCATCAAACATTTTCGGGCGGGAGTTACCGTAATTTACAAAACCCTCGTGGGTGGAGTAATCGCTATATGCCCAGGTTCTGTGGAATACGATTTTGGCATTTGGGCAAGCTCCCTTTATGTAGCCGAGAATAAACGGTAAGTATGGCTCATAGGTTTCGCTCATTCCCGAAAAATGGCTAACCTGCTGCACGGTTACATAATCCCATTTTTTCTTGCTTAATGCTTCCTTAATTGAAATTTTGCGCTTAAAGCTTGCATTTTTCTGATAGTCATACTCCGCGCTATCTGTTAAAATGTTATTGTAGTGTGTTTCAAGCGAGCAACCGCCGATATATAAATTTCTGACATAAAGCTCCTCATTTGAAATCTGATGCAAATATCTTGTGGCATCCTGTGAAAAGCTGTTGCCGATGCATAGTATGTTCATTGTGAAAATTTTCCCTTCTAAATGATAGTTTAATTATAGTATTAAGCTTCAGAAAAGTCAAGGGGAAATTTTAGCTGTCAGCCGTCAGCTGTTAGCAGTCATTTAAAGAGAATTTACAAAAAAGCACCTATGCGTTTTGCATAGATGCTTCGTTTATCAATGTACTTCGCTAACAACCGACGGCTGGCGACTGGCATCTACTGTATAAACGCAATTCCTTGATACGAATTGCGTTTATACATTTCCTTATCAATATCATTTATAACCGTTGTTTTTTTGCGTGACCATTCGGGGGCTAAGAGCCCGTTGGCTATGCCGTCGCCTGTTAGTCGCTCGATTACGGTATCAGGTGGCAAAAGCTCGATTTGGTCGCACACGGTTTGAATATAAAAATCGCGATTTAACGATACATATTCGCCGTTTTTGTACATTTTGGCAAGAGGTGTATTTTCTATTACATGGAGTAGATGTATTTTTACTATATCGGGGTGTAATATTGACACATCCTTCACCGTTTTTATCATATCCTCATATTTTTCATTGGGCAAGCCGTTAATAATATGGATGCAAATTTTAATCTCGGGAGCAAGTGAACGAAGATTATTAAAGCAATCAACAAAGGTAGCAAAATCGTGACCGCGATTGATGATTTTCGCCGTATTATCGTTTGAGGATTGCAAGCCAAGCTCCACGGTTACAGGAATTTTTTCTGCAAGCTTTTTTAAGACAAGGATTTTTTCATTTTCAAGGCAATCGGCTCTTGTGGCAATATCAAGCATTACAGCGCCCTCAAATGATGCGATTTCCTTTACTGTTTTTTCTAAAATCTCCACAGATGTGTGGGTATTTGTGTACGCTTGCATATATGGAATAAACTTATTTACCGTCCACTTTTTACGCGCGTTTTCAATGCCAATACGATATTGCTCCTTTATATCGGTAACCTCACGGCAATTTACGCTTTTGCTGCCGCTACCGCAGTAAATGCAGCCGCCATAGCCTACTGTACCGTCAATATTAGGACAGGTAAAGCCACAGTCAAGAGTGATTTTCGCGCATTTTTCGCCGAAGGTATTTCGTAGATAATATTCATATGTATAGTAACGCTTATTGGTGTCGCTATACTTAAAGGGATTTATTGAGGCTTGGGACATATGTCGCTCCTTTCAGTCGCTCAAGCGGTCAGCCGTTAGCAGCCGGCGGTTAGCAAGAATGACTGTCGATGATAAAAAAACGACAAGCCAAAGATTAGCTTGCCGTCTGGAGCTACTAACCAGAGTCGAACTGGTGACCTCATCCTTACCAAGGATGTGCTCTACCAACTGAGCCATAGTAGCATTTGCTTATGTATTATAACAGAATTATATAGATTTGTCAAGAATAATTTTTAATAAATGCAAAATAGAAATAACATTTGCAGTAAGTTGTATGCAGGCAAGCAACCAACGGTCACACCTGTTCACCATATTTAGTTCTCGGGATGTCGAGGACGCCATCCCCTACAAGCATAGCGAACTCCGTTTACAAATAGCGAATTTAATGCTCAAATGCTTTCGCATTAGCTAAATTATGTTGCAAGCAACATAGCTAAATTTAATTTGCCATATAGCTCGCGAAGCGAATTTAGCTCACGCAGTGAATTTAACTCACGCAGTGAATTTAGCTTGCCGAAGGCAAATTTAGCTGTGCCAAAGGCACTACATCCTATTTTATTCCACTCACAAAAGCTTGTGGGTGGAATAAAATGATTATGAGGTGATTTTATGAAGCAAGAGGTTTGCGTTTTATTTGGTGGAAAAAGCGAGGAATATGAGGTATCGTTATCGTCTGCTTACAATGTTTTAGAAAATATTGATACGGACAGGTATGATGTATATAAAATCGGAATTACGCGTGAGGGAAGGTGGTTAATGTACGAGGGGGACAATGAAAGCATTTTAAATGACTGTTGGGAAAAGGATGCAAGCGAGGTATTTATTGATTTTTCCACGGGATGTGTGGATAAATTGTCGCGTGGGACTGTATTTTTTCCTGTTATGCACGGAAGCTACTGTGAGGATGGACGGTTACAGGGGATATTTGAATCGTTAAATTTAAGGTATATTGGTTGTGACAGCTATTCCTCGTTTTTATGTATGGATAAGTATTTGACAAAGCTTATAGCAAGTGAGCTGAATGTCCCTACTGTGAATTATATTTTAGCTAAAAAGCATCGCTTTAATTTAGATAAAATTAAGAATGATGTTTTAAAATTGTCCTATCCTGTGTTTATAAAGCCTACGCGGTCAGGCTCGTCAAGGGGGAGCAATATTGTAAATAATGAAAACGAGTTAATTTATGCGTTAGAGGATGCGTTTTGCTTTTCCGATACTGCTTTAATTGAGAAATTCATAAAAGCTACTGAGTGTGAAATTGGGGTTTTATCCACACAGGACGGTACTGTTTTCAGTCCCGTCGGCTCTCTGTCCTACGAGGGTGATTTTTACGGCTACACGGAAAAATACATAAATAAATGTACAAAATATGATATTCCCGCAGATATTTCCGTTACTGCCCGACAAAAAATTACAGAGTATGCCAAAATGCTTTTTGAATGTCTTGGATGCTATGGCATAAGCCGACTTGACTTTTTTGTTGATGGGGAAAATATATATTTTAACGAAATAAATACTATGCCCGGCTTTACAGAGGAAAGCATGCTTCCTATGCTTTTTAAGAAAATCGGCTACTCGGTCAGTGACATAATAGATATTTTAATTAAAAACGCGAAATTTTGAAAAATCTATTGAAATAACCTATATTTTTATATATAATATAATGAGGTTAATATGAAATCATTAGGTCTTATTGGCTTTGGCATATCTAATCAAGCGGTTTTTAATCATTTTAAGAATGATTTTAAAATCACTGTGCATAACCGCGATGAAATTCCCTTGCCAAGCATCGCTTACGCTTGCTTTGGTGACGGATATTTAAATTGCAGTGAGGATATTGTTTTTCGTTCTCCCGGCGTTCGCCCCGACAAAATCAAGACAGGGAGTCCTGTATTTTGCGAATCAACCTACGCCTTGGATAAAATAAAAGCCACAAAGCTTTGTATTACAGGCTCAGACGGAAAAACAACCACATCCACGCTGATTTATGAAATTTTGAAGCGCAAAAATGCTTTTTTAGGCGGTAATATCGGCGCGCCCTTAATTGATGCTATTTGTGGTGGCTATGACTTTATTGTCAGTGAGCTTTCCTCATTTCAATTAATGGATGCAAGTCCGATTTGCGATGTTGCCATTATAATAGGAATTACGGAAAACCACCTGGATTATCATACCGATATGGCTGAATATATAAGCGCTAAGGAAAATCTGCTTAAAAACGCAAAACGCATTATTTTAAATTATGATAATGAGATTTTAAGAAAGATAGGCAAAAAATACAAAAATACAGAGTATTTTTCCTTAGAGCAGCCTTGCGATGCATATATCTGTGACGGATATTTTTGCGTTAAAAACAAAAAGCTTTTTTCTGTCGATAAAATTAAGCTAAGGGGGAAATTCAATCTATTAAATGTGTTAGCTGCAATTTTGGCTACATACAGCTATGCAAATGATACCGAAATTGAAAATGCGATTTGCTCATTTAAGGGAGTTAAGCACAGGCTTGAGCTTGTAAGAGAGCTTAACGGAATAAAATTTTATAATTCCTCAATTGACTCTACGCCCTCTCGCACTGCTGCAACATTATCTGCCTTTGATATAAGCAAATGCGTTGTAATTTTAGGCGGCAGCGACAAAAATTTGTCCTATGATATTTTAGGCGAGCATTTAAAGGATGCAAAAGCTATTTTAATTATGGGCGAAAATAAGCAAAAGCTTTTAGATGCGCTTAATAAATGTGTCAACAAAATTTATGTAGTAAATAATTTAAGCGAGGCTGTAAAAATCGGCTTTAGCTTATGCAAAAAAGATGATTGTCTTATTTTGTCCCCTGCATCTTGCAGCTTTGATATGTACGAAAATTACATAGCAAGAGGCAACGATTTTACAAGGCTGATTAATAATTTATAATCATAAATACAACGGAATATAAAGGAATAGGAAAATGGAAGAAATCAAAAAAATTTTAAAGACTCTTTGTGATTGTCCCACTGTTTCAAGCAGTGAAACCACTGAGTTTAAGAAAATAAATGAGCTTTGCGCTCCGTACTTTGATTTGATTGAATGCGACAATGTTGGAAATATTATTCTGACTAAGCTTTCAGGCAAGGACGATGCAAAAAAGCTTTACATAGATGCCCATTTTGATGTTATCGGCTTAATGGTAAATAAAATCCACAAAAACGGATTTTTGTCCGTTTGCAATATTGGCGGTGTTGATGCAAGAATTTTACCGTCAAGCGAGGTAACTATTCACGGCAAAAAGGATATTTACGGCGTTGTGGTATCTACTCCGCCCCATTTAAAGGGTGACGATAAATCAGTGCCGAAAATCGACAAAATTCTTATTGACACAGGCTTCAAGGACGATACCGTAAAGGATTTTGTTTCTATCGGCGATTTAATCACTGTTAAGGGCGAATATATGGAAACGCAAAACGGATATATAGTTTCATCATATCTTGATAACCGTTCCTGTGGCGCTGCCTGTATTCACGCGCTTATGAATACTGAAAGAAAAGACCTTGAATATGATGTTTATTTAGCAATTTCCGCTTGTGAGGAAACGGGCAAAATGCTATCAAGGACTGCTCTATTCAATATTGAGCCTGATATTGTTATTACAACAGATGTTAATTTTGCCCGTGAACCCGATATTGAAAAAAGACATTCAATTGAATGCAGGAAGGGTCCGAGCGTTGATATTTCCACGCTTACAGACAGAGACCTGTCCCGTTCAATTATCCGTTTGGCTAAGGAAAACGGTATTCCCTGTCAGGTGGTGGTTGAGCCAATGGGCACAGGCACAAACAATGACGCATTAGCAATTACAGGCAAGGGCGCAAGATATGCGGTGCTTAGCTTACCGTTAAAATCTATGCATACCACCTGTGAAAGCGTAAATTTAGAGGATGTATTAAGCCTTAGCAAGCTTTTATCATTAATTGCAAAAACAAAGGAGAGCCAGCTATGAATGAATTATTTGATTTACTGAAAAAGCTATCCTTGGAGTTTGGTCCGACAGGATATCACAAGCCTGTTTATAATGCAATTAAAGAGGAGCTTAAGGATTATAGCCACAAATTTGAGTCTTATACCGATAAGGCGGGAGCATATATTGTTCGATTTGCAAATGAGGACAAGCCAAAATTAATGGTCAGCGCGCATATGGATGAGGTTGGCTTTATGGTGACTGAGATTTGCGATAACGGACGGCTTCGCTTTGGAAATGTTGGCGGAATTGACCCTATTGTTATGTCATCAAAGAGAGTTATTTCCGAAAACGGAATAAAGGGCGCTATAATTTCCAAGCCTATACATTTACAGTCAGCGGAGGAAAGAAAAGCGGTAACCAAGCCAAGTGATATGTACATAGATATTGGCTGTGACACAAAAGAGGATGCTGAAAAATATGTGATGCTTGGCGACCTTTTCACATTTATTTCAGACTATACCGAGTTTGGCGACGGCTTTATTAAAGGCAAGGCGCTTGATGACCGTATCGGTTGCGCTATAATGTGTCATACAATCAAGGAAATTTGCAGAAATGACCTTGAATTAAATTATGATTTATATTTTGCATTTACTACTCGCGAGGAAATCGGATATTCGGGCGCGTTTTTAGCAGCTGAGCAAATTCAGCCTGAGTATGGGTTTATAATTGAGTCAACTGCTGTTGGCGATATTCACGGCGCGCCAAGCGAAAAGCGCGTATCTACGCTTGGAAACGGCGGTACTGTTTCATTTGCGGACAGAGGCACTATATATGATAGAAGCTTCACCAATCATATTATGGATGTATGCAAGAAAAACGAAATAAAATATCAGATTAAGCAATATGTATCGGGCGGAAATGACTCATCCTGTATTCAAAAAAGCGCATACGGCACTAAGGTTGCGGTTATGTCCTGTCCATCAAGATATATTCACTCTGCATCTAATGTTGTACATAGAGATGATATTGAGAGTATTTATCGCGTGCTTATGTGTTTGATAAATACAGGATATAGGATGTAGGATATAGGATATAGGGTGGCTACATTGTCGGGCTTCTTTAAGGCTTGTTTCAAATCAGGTCATTATCTAATTTCCCTATATCCTATCCCCTATACCCTATCCCCTAATTTTGACAAAGGAGAAAACCATATGTTTGACACACTAAAAAAACTAATGCTCACACCATCAATGTCCGGAAGAGAGGACAAAATTAGAGCTTTAATAAAAAAGGAAATTGAGAGCTACTGTGATGAGGTAGCAATTGACAATTTAGGCAATTTAATTGCGCATAAGAAGGGCAACGGCAAGAAAATTATGCTTTGCGCCCATATGGATGAAATCGGATTTTTTGTAACAAGCATTGACGATAGCGGATTTATCCGTATAGCTCCCATTGGCGGTATTAACTATCTATACTCAGCTTACACTGAGGTAGTTTCCGAAAACGGCGTACACGGTGTGCTTGTGCCTTCCTCTAAGGATGGCGTGCCAAAGGCTGAGGACCTTTATATTGATATTGGCGCAAAGGACAAAAAGTCTGCTGAAAAGGTAGTTACCATTGGCGATTTCTTTGTTTACAAGCCGAAAATCAGAAGGCTTCAGGGTAACAGATACATTGGCAGACCCTTTGACGATAGAGTTGGCTGCGCGATTTTGATTGAGGCCATTAAGACAATTAAGAAGCCGCAAAATGACCTTTATTTTGTATTCAGCGTACAAGAGGAGGTTGGCTCAAGAGGAAGCAAGCCTGTTTCCTTCTCTATTGCTCCCGATATAGGTATTGCTCTTGATGTTACAGGCACAGGAGATAAGCTTGGCTCATCTGCTATGGAAGTAAAATTGGGCAAGGGCTGCGCTATTAAAATTAAGGATTCGGGTGTAATTTGTGATATTGACACAGTTAAGAAAATGCGTGAAATTGCCAAGGAAGCAAAAATCAAGTATCAGGACGAAATTTTAACATACGGCGGCACAGACGCGTCAATGATGCAAATTGCAGGTAATGGCGCAAGAGTTGGCGCAATTTCCATTCCGTCAGCATTTATCCACACAGGCGTGGAGATGATTGATATGGGAGATGTGAAAGAGTAGCTTAAATTAACTATCGCTATTTGTAATAAATTATAGTGCGCCTTTTAAAACTAAATTTGCTCCGGTTCCCCAAAAATTCATACGAATTTTTGCGGGG
>JAFQAM010000001.1 GCA_017416885.1 Clostridia bacterium
ATGGAGGACCTATACCAAGCAGGCGGAGTTTACGCAGTATTAAAGGAAATTGATAAGCTTGGCTTACTTGATACATCAGTTATGACCGTAACAGGCAAAACAATGGCAGAAAATATCGCAAATGCAAAAAACTACGACGAAACAGTTATACGAACAGTTGACAACCCATATAGCAAAACAGGCGGTATCGCTGTATTAAAAGGTAACTTAGCCCCTGACGGATGCGTAGTTAAGAGAAGCGCAGTTGCTCCTGAAATGCTTGTACACGAAGGACCTGCAAAGGTTTACGAAAGCGAAGAGGAAGCAATCGCAGCAATCTACGCAGGCAAAATCGTAAAGGGCGATGTAGTAGTAATTCGCTACGAAGGACCAAGCGGAGGCCCGGGAATGAGAGAAATGCTATCCCCAACATCAGCAATTGCAGGTATGGGACTTGATAAGGATGTAGCATTAATCACCGACGGCCGTTTCTCAGGCGCAACAAGAGGCGCATCAATCGGCCATGTTTCCCCTGAAGCCGTAAGCGGTGGCACAATCGCTTATGTAAAGGACGGCGATATTATCTCAATCAATATCCCTGAATACAAAATTGAATTAAAGGTATCCGACGAAGAATTAGCAAAGCGTAAAAACGAAATGCCAATAAAGAAAAAAGAAAATCTCAAAGGCTACTTAAAACGCTATTCTCAAATGGTATCTTCAGCCGACAAAGGCGCAATAATAAACCGTTAGACACAATAACCGTCGCAATACTGCGTTGTTCCTCACACACAACCTTGACGAACACTAAGTTCGCCTTCGTCTGTGTGTTGCGGTACGCCTTGTCTTGCTTGGTTCTTGAGTCTAACGAAAAACAATGAAATCATTAACGTGTTCACCACCTCGTGTGGTGGGCATACCAAAACACATTAAAATTTAATGTGTTTTGGTATGAAAAAAGAGAAACCGAAAGGAAAAAATATTATGCCAATGACAATGACACAAAAGATATTAGCAGCCCACGCAGGACTTGACTCGGTTGAAGCTGGACAGCTGATTCTTGTAAATCTTGACAGAGTGTTGGGTAACGATATTACTTCACCTGTTGCAATTAAGGAATTTAACAAAATCGGCGTAAACGAGGTTCACGACAAGGAAAAGGTAACAATGGTTATGGACCATTTTGCGCCTAACAAGGACATCAAGGCAGCGGTACAGTGTAAAATGTGCAGAGAATTCTGTAACGATAAGGAAATCACACATTTTTACGATGTAGGCAGAATGGGTATCGAGCACGCGCTTTTACCTGAAAAGGGACTTGTAGTAAGCGGAGATGTTGTAATCGGCGCAGACTCTCACACCTGTACATACGGTGCTTTAGGAGCATTCTCAACAGGCGTTGGCTCAACAGATATGGCTTGCGGTATGGCAACAGGAAAAGCGTGGTTTAAAGTACCTTCAGCTATCAAATTTGTACTTACAGGCAAATTGAATAAATATGTATCAGGTAAGGATGTAATCCTACATATTATCGGTAAAATCGGTGTTGACGGCGCGCTTTATAAGTCAATGGAATTTGTAGGCGAGGGCGTAAAATCACTTACAATCTATGACCGTCTTACAATTTGCAATATGGCAATTGAAGCAGGTGCTAAAAACGGTATTTTCGAGGTTGACGAGCAAACCGTTCAGTATATCAAAGAAAGAAGCGACAGAGAAATCGTTTCTTATAAGGCAGATGAGGATGCAAGCTACGATGAGGTTTACGAAATAGACCTATCCACCATTAAATCAACAGTTGCATTTCCACACCTACCTGAAAACACAAAGACATTTGATGAAATTCCCGACATCAAAATTGACCAAGTAGTTATCGGCTCCTGTACAAACGGTCAATATAAGGATATTGAAGAAGCCGCAATGATTTTAAAGGACAAAAAGGTAGCGAAAAATGTTCGCGCTATCATTATCCCCGCAACACCGGATATCTACCTGAAAGCAATTGAAAACGGACTTGTTAAAATATTTATTGAAGCAGGCTGCGTAGTATCCACACCAACCTGTGGACCATGTCTTGGCGGTTATATGGGCATTCTTGCCGCAGGAGAAAGAGCAGTAGCAACCACAAACAGAAACTTCGTGGGCAGAATGGGCGATGTTACAAGTGAAGTATATCTTGCATCCCCTGCAGTAGCAGCAACAAGCGCCATA
>JAFQAM010000154.1 GCA_017416885.1 Clostridia bacterium
GAAGCTCGATAAGCTTCTTGAGACGGTTGTTTCTGTTAATTACTCTACGATAGAGGTCATTTAAGTCAGATGCGGCATATCTACCGCCGTCAAGCGGAACCATCGGTCTGATATCTGGTGGGATAACAGGGAGAACATCTAAGATCATCCATTCAGGTCTGTTACCGCTCTTTCTGAACGCCTCAACAATTTCAAGTCTTTTAATGATACGGGTTTTCTTTTGGCCGGTTGCCTTTAAAATCTCTTCCTTAAGAGACTTTGAAAGCGCTTCAACATCAATTTCCATAAGAAGCTCCTTGATAGCCTCTGCGCCCATACCCGCCTTAAATCTGTCGCCATACTTTTCGTAGTATGTGTTATATTCATTTTCAGTAAGAAGCTGATACTTCATTAACGGTGTATCACCCGGATCAATTACAATTCTTTGTACGAAATAAAGAACATTTTCAAGAGATTTTGGTGATATATCAAGGATAAGTCCCATTCTTGAAGGGATAGCCTTAAAATACCAGATGTGAGATACAGGACAAGCAAGGCTGATATGTCCCATTCTTACGCGTCTTACCTTTTTAGTTGTAACCTCAACGCCGCACTTTTCGCATCTGTGTCCCTTATGGCGAGCACGCTTGTACTTACCGCAGGAGCATTCCCAGTCCTTTGTAGGACCAAAGATTTTTTCACAGAACAGACCGTCCTTTTCAGGCTTTTGTGTACGGTAGTTGATGGTTTCCGGCTTTGTAACCTCACCTGATGACCAGCTAAGAATCTTTTCAGGGGAAGCTAAGCCTATTTTTATAGAATCAAATGTATGTTCCATCAGCATTTTCCTTCTTTTAGTATTTTTAGTATTTTAAGATTTGAATCAGTCATCAAAATCGTCGAAGTTGTTTTCTTGATTATCCTCTGAGTCCTCTTCCTTAGAAGCTGCGCCGAAGATTTCTGCAAGAAGGGCATCTACATCGCCATCCTCGTCCTCTTCGTCAATTTCCTCTTCCTCGATTTCCTCATTGTTATGGATTTCATCCTCAGCAGGAGCTACGATATTCATTGGCTCGATATCGTCTTCACCAAGTGAAGCTAATTCAATTTCGTTTCCGTCTGCATCAAGCACCTTGATATCAAGAGCAAGCGCCTGAAGCTCCTTAACAAGAACTCTGAAGGATTCAGGAACACCCGGTGTTGGGATGTTTTGTCCCTTAACAATTGCTTCAAATGCCTTTGTTCTACCGATTACATCGTCACTCTTAACAGTAAGAATTTCTTGTAGTGTGTATGCAGCGCCGTATGCTTCAAGCGCCCAAACCTCCATTTCACCGAAACGCTGACCGCCAAACTGAGCCTTACCGCCAAGAGGCTGTTGTGTTACGAGTGAGTATGGACCTGTTGAACGGGCGTGAATCTTATCGTCAACAAGGTGGTGAAGCTTTAAGTAGTACATAATACCTACTGTTACAGGGTTATCAAACGGTTCGCCTGTACGGCCATCGTAAAGGTTTGTCTTGCCGTCACAAACCTTGAGCTTGCCCTCTTCACGAAGCTTTCTGAGCGCTTCAGGGTTGTTCTTGGTCTCGTCATCAAGTCTTTGAACATCCTTCTTGCCGTCTTCTCTGATTACCTCTTCAAGAAGCTCCTTGCCGTCTGTATTTTCGTTTGGAAGAACATCTCTCCAGAGTCCTGCCATCTTTAAGCATTCGAAGATGTCCTTTTCCTTTGCACCGTCAAATACAGGAGTCATAATCTTCCAGCCAAGCTTTCTTGCAGCGATACCTAAGTGTACCTCAAGAACCTGACCGATATTCATACGGGAAGGAACGCCGAGTGGGTTAAGCACGATATCAAGAGGTGTGCCATCCTTTAAGAAAGGCATATCCTCAGGTGGGAGTATTCTTGATACTACACCCTTGTTACCGTGACGGCCCGCCATCTTGTCGCCTACGGAAATCTTTCTCTTCTGAGCAACATATACCTTAACTACCTTGTTTACACCCGGAGCTAATTCGTCGCCGTTATCGCGTGAGAATACCTTTACATCAACTACAACGCCGTTTTCGCCGTTCTTAAGTCTTCTTGATGTATCTCTTACATCTCTTGACTTTTCGCCGAAAATAGCGCGGAGCAATCTTTCCTCAGCGGTTAGCTCAGTTTCACCCTTTGGTGTTACCTTACCTACGATGATATCGTAAGCCTTAACCTCAGTACCGATTCTGATAATACCGTTTTCGTCAAGATTCTTCTTTGCATCGTCGCCCACATTAGGAATATCTCTTGTGATTTCCTCCGGACCTAACTTTGTATCTCTTGCTTCGTGTGAATATTCTTCAATATGGATTGATGTATAAACATCGTCTCTTACTAATTTTTCATTAAGAAGAACCGCGTCCTCGTAGTTATAGCCTTCCCATGTCATAAAGCCGATAAGAGCATTCTTACCAAGTGAGATTTCACCGTTTGAGGTAGCGGGACCGTCAGCTAAAACCTGTCCCTTTTCTACTCTTTCGCCAACTACTACGATTGGCTTTTGGTTTACGCATGTGGATTGGTTGGAGCGCTTGAACTTAATAAATTCGTATCTATCCTTCAATCCGTTATCGTTTCTTACAACAACATGCTTGGAGTCAACCTCTTCAACAATACCGCC
>JAFQAM010000155.1 GCA_017416885.1 Clostridia bacterium
ATTTTATTACCTCTCTTTTTGTTTGTAATAAAATGATAAAATAAAAAAAGCGGAGTCAAACGGTAAAGATTACCGAATGTCCGCTTTTGTTATTTGAATGAATACGATGTTGATATATTGCGGACGACCAACGGTCGCCCTTACGCGACAAGGTCGCACCTTTTCATTATTCACTATCTTTCATTTTCGGGATGTCGAGGGCGCCATCCCCTACAAGCTGGCGGCTGGCGGCTAACCACTGACCACTGACCACTAACCACTAATCACTAAAATGTGCTACGCACTCGATATATTTCACTGCGTGAAATTCGATATAACTGCTTCGCAGTTTCGATATATTTCGCAAGCGAAATTCGATATATTTTCGCTTTGCGAAAATGTGAGCTACACCCTTTTATAAAAGTGTGCTTGAAATATTTACTTTTATATGATACAATTATCGTATTAAAAAGCGAGGCGAAAAAATGAAACGAATTTTATTACTGATTATAACAATTTTATCAATATTTTTGGTATCCTGTCAGGTTGATTTCAGTCTGATTGACACGAGCATGTTCGAAAAGGAGCCTGAAATTTACAATGTGTATTTTGACAGCGACGGCGGAAGTGAGGTTGAATTTCAACAGGTTAAGGAAGAGTCCACCGTTAAAAGACCCGAAAATCCCACCAAGGAAAGCTACGCCTTTGACGGCTGGTACACAGAGGAAGGCGACAAGTGGCTGTTTTTCACAGGTATTGTTGAGCAGGAAATGACTCTTTACGCAAAATGGATTCCGCTAAGAGAGGTGCGCTTTGACACCGATTACGGTGAAGCTCCCGAAACCCAATATATAGGCGACGGCAGATATGCCACCGAGCCGAAAATCGAACACAGTGGCTACTATATTGACTATTGGTACGACGATTATGACAACATTTGGGACTTTAATGAGCTTCCTATAAGAAACGATATTACTCTTCACGCAAGGTGGGAAAAGCTGCTTGAAATCAAGGCGGAGGACGAAACAATCTATTTAAAGCCGGGAAGCGAAATAGGCGAGCTTCCGGAGCTTAAAAAATCGGGCGCGTATTTCCTTGGTTGGTATAGGCGAAATGACAAAATGGCGCTGGAGCGTGTGGATAAAACCACTATTTTTACCGAAAGCACTTACCTTGTTCCCAAGTGGGAGGAAAATGAAAATGTCATTTTAATTACATTAAATCAAGGTGAGGGACATCTCCCCGATAGCAAAAAGCTATTAACATCCGAAAAGGGCGCAAAATTAACAGATTTACCCGAGCCATACTCACAGGGCAGCAGTTATTTCTTAGGCTGGTACGACGAAAACGGAGTAAGATATTCAAAAAATTCCGTTGCATATTCGGATTTATCATTGACCGCAAAATATCAATTTCACACACAGTGCAAGGTAAATGAGGACGGCAGACACCGCTTCACACCTTGGCAGGCTGACCCTGAATTTCCTTCCTGTACAGAGGATGCCGCAATAGTCCGCCATTGCCTCGATTGCAACGAAGAGGAAACGGAAATCACATATGACGCATTAGGGCACAAATACAATAACGATTGGACATACACAGTTATGGAAAAATCCCGCGTTTGCTATGTTTGCGACTATAAGCAGGTTGTCAGATTTGACGATATTACCGACTGTATTGTCGGAACGGAAATAGTGGGTGATGTGTACGGAATTGGCAATACTGATTGCTTATATAACAAGAATTGGAGCGATGACAGCAAGGATGTATTCTGTGGCAAGGGCGACGGGGAAATAATTATTAAAATAGGACTGAAATCAAACACATCCCCCCACGGAATTTATGTAAAGGGCGCAGGCTCATCATCCTTTGAGGTGTATGTAAAGTACCAAGGCGAATCGGAATATAAAATTATAACCGTTACATCATTTGGCGATAAGCCATCGCTTACATTCCTTGACGGAAGACCGATATCGGAAATTATGCTGCGAATGCCTAACGGCGGCGACGGCACCGAGCTTTGGCAGGAAATTGCCATAGTCAAAATACCTAAGGTGTTTTGAGAGCTAAATTTGCGCGAGCGCAAGCTAAATTGCCTATGGCAGCTAAATTCGGCAAGCCGAGCTAAATTCGCTTGCGCGAGCTAAAAATAGCAAATTTAATTTAGCTTCACGAAGTGAAATTTAGCTAACACGAACGAATGTGAGTGTTAATTTAGCTACGAAGCGTAGCGGAGTAATTTAGCTAAAAATAAACGATTTATGCAAATAAAAACAGGCTAAATTTGCTCCGGTTCCCCAAAAATTCATACGAATTTTTACGGGGGCCCCTACCTTACGCAAGCTAAATTCCTTGCGGAGCTAAATTCGGTAAACCGAGCTAAATTCGCTTGTAGGGTACGGGTTTTCCGTACCGCTGTAACGGGAGGGACGACCCCTCCCCTACAATAGCAAATTTAATTTAGCTTCACGAAGTGAAATTTAGCTAACTCGAACGAATGCGAGTGTTAATTTAGCTACGAAGCGAAGCGGAGTAATTTAGCTAAAAACTAAAAATACTGTAAAGTAAGATTGTTAGTTTTATTTGCTTCGCAAATTTGATTTAAAGCGGGATGTCGAGGACGCCATCCCCTACAAGCTGGCGGCTAATATATATCTGCTTCGCAAATTTGATTTAAAGCGGGATGTCGAGGGCGCCATCCCCTACATTTCAATATATTTGCTTTGCAAAGCGGGTGATTTCTCTGCGACAAAGTCGCCTCTCTGTGAGCAAAGCGAGCACCTATACAAAAATGCAACCTATGGTTGATTCCATACGACCTTCGGTCGATTCCATACAATGCGTTGCATTGATTCCATGCACACCTTCGGTGTGATTGCGACCTTGTCGCAGAAAGGAGCAACTTAATGAAACAAAAAATAAAAGACTTAATATTAAATTTAATCTATTCAGACACATATATTCCTCTGCTTCCGAGAGATATGTATTATGAAATTGCAAACCAAGGAATTTCAGAGGAGGAATTTTGGCGCGCGTTATATGAAATGGAGGACAGCTACGAAATTGCGCTGACGAAAAAGGGCAAGCTTATTCGCCCCGACGATGCGGGAATTTTCACAGGTGTGTATTCCGCATCCCCGAGAGGTGATTTTGGCTTTGTTGTTACAAGCAAATGCGATTTCTTTATTCCGCCAAAATTTACTAAAAACGCATTAAACGGCGACACTGTGGCGATAAAAAAGATAGAAATGTCCTCAAAATTCTACGGCAAGGGCAACGAGGCGGAGATTATCGCAATTACAAAAAGGTCCCTTGACACATTTATCGGCACATTTAATATCGTTGTCCGCAACGGTAACCGTTCAATTGCCAAGGTTACACCCGACAACGATAAAATCAAATTAGATATTACTGTACACGCAAAGCATTTTAACGGCGCAGCTGACGGCGATAAGGTTTTATGTAAAATTACATCCTTCCCTGTCAGCGAGCTTGCAAATGCCAAATGCCAGGTTTTAGAGGTTTTAGGCAAGGCTGACACCAAGGAAGCCAACTATAAGGCGGTGTTGCTTGAAAACGGAATTATTACCGATTTTAGCGATGATGTGTTAGCGGAAGCCGATATTGTTGCATCCGAGCCGCTTTCGATTAAGGGAAGATGTGATTTAAGAAACGAGATAATTTTCACCATTGACGGCGCAGATGCCAAGGACCTTGACGATGCAATTTCAGTAAAGAAAACCGATGATGGCTTTATTTTAGGCGTGCATATTGCCGATGTATCTCATTATGTGCGTGAGGGAAGCAAAATTGATAACGAGGCTATTAATCGCGGTACAAGCGTTTACTTTACGGACAAGGTTGTGCCAATGCTTCCAAAAGCATTATCAAACGGAATTTGCTCGCTTAACGGCGGCGTTGACCGTTATGCTTTATCCTGTATTATTACACTTGACAAAAGCGGAAATATAATTTATACTGAATTAAAGAACAGCATCATAAATTCCAAGGCGCGCGGCGTTTATTCCGAGCTGAATGACATTATAGAAAACGGTGAAAGCAGCGAATTTTACGGAAAATACGCACACATTATGGACAATTTTAGTGAAATGCTTGAGCTTTATGAGGTTTTAAAAGCAAAAAGCATCCGCAAGGGAGCTATGGAGCTTGAAAGCGACGAAGCAAAAATAATTTTAGACGAAACAGGTCATCCTGTGGAGATAATTAAGCGTGAAAGAGGAATTACCGAAAGGCTGATTGAGCAATTTATGCTTTGCGCAAACGAATCGGTTGCTACCTATTTATATAATGCTTCCATTCCTTGCGTTTACCGTGTACACGATGAGCCTGACACGGATAAGATTTCCGCATTTGCATCATTTGCAAGAAATTTAGGCGTTGATGTGTCATCATTAAACCCTAAAAACAAGATTACCTCAATGCAATTATCCAAGGTTTTGGAAAGCGCGGAAAATACAGGTCACTTCTCTATTGTGTCAAGCGTGCTTTTGCGCTCGCTTATGAAGGCGAAATATTCAAGCGTACCGAAAGCGCATTTCGGTCTTGCTACTGATTTATACTGTCATTTTACCTCGCCTATAAGAAGATATCCCGATTTAACGGTGCATAGAATTATAAAGGCTCTGCTTGATGGCAAAATTGACGAAAAAACAATTGAAAAATATGACAATTTCGCCACACTCTCCGCCACACTTTCAACTGAAAATGAAATCAAGGCGGTTTCCGCGGAAAGAGATATTGACGATTTATATAAGTGCGTATATATGGCTGACCGCATCGGCGAGGAATACGATGCCATCATTTGCTCGGTTACAGGCTTCGGCTTTTTCGCAAGATGTGAAAATCTTTGCGAGGGACTTGTGCCAATTGAAGCGCTTGGCAACGGCTTTATGTTCGATAAGGAAAACCTTATTTTACAAAAGGGAAAAACCACCTTCCGCTTAGGTCAAAGAGTCAGAATAAGAGTTGAAAATAGCGATATAGCATTAAGACGCGTCACATTTGCTCTTATCGCCTACGAGGAAATCGACGCGCCAAAAATTGACATAAGCAAATCAAAGGCGGTAAATCTGCCAAAAGCAAAAAAATCAAGCATTAAAAAGCACTCCCATCCCAAAAAATCGGATAGAAACGGGAAAAGAACGCTGACTAAGTCTTTGCGAAAAAAGAGACATAGAAAATAGGGTGTAGGGTG
>JAFQAM010000156.1 GCA_017416885.1 Clostridia bacterium
TAAGCCCGTCATCGCGAATAAACCGCTTTATTTCACCGATAATTAACGGAACGGCATAAGTAGAAAACACTGTGCCTTTATCAAGGTCAAAGCTTCTAATTGCTTTAAGCATTCCAATAGAGCCGATTTGTATTAAGTCCTCATATTCAACGCCCCTATCTCTAAATCTTAATGCAATTGACCTTACAAGTCCTAAGTTAATTTCCATTAATTTTGATGTTGCGTCTTCATCCCCACTAACAGCTAAGGAAAGTAAGTCTTTATTTACATTATAATCCATTTTAACTCAATTTTTTTGTCATTACTATGCGAACGCCTTGTCCGTTTATTGACCGCACATCAAGCTTGTCCATAAATGTTTGCATAACTGCAAATCCCATACCGCTTCGCTCTCCTGTTGTGTCGGTGGTGTAGAGCGGTGTCATTGCTAATTTAACATCTTGAATTCCGCAACCGTTGTCCTTTATTTCAATTACCACAGTTCTATCACTGTAATATTTTACGCCTATGTAAATTATGCCTTCCTTGAACTTGTAGCCGTGTACAATTGAATTGGTTACAGCCTCTGACACGGCGCATTTTATATCGGATATTTCCTCAATTGTTGGATTTAACTGAGCAATAAATGATGCAACCGCTTGTCTTGCGAGCCCCTCGTTTACTGAGAGAGAAGGCAAATATAACTTCATATGATTATCACTTTTCTTCATTGTCGTCATCTCCTTTGATTTCCATAATTCTTTCTACGCCTGCAAGCTCAAGTATCTTTTTTACTCTTTTACAAGGCTTGTATATTAAAAAGTTAGCTCCAATTTCCTTAGAGGTTGCGTATCTTCCCATAATCAAGCCAAGACCTGATGAATCCATAAATTCAACTACGCTTAAATCGAGCACTACCATTGCAGGTCTTTTTGAAAAAATATTGCTGTCTATTTTTTCTCTTATTCCTTTAGCACTGTGATGGTCTATATCTCCTCTGATTTTAATTTTTAAAACATGCTTTTCATATACCATCTCAATGCTTTCACATTCTGTCATATTTTCACCTTCCTTTTCATAAATTTTAATATTTAATACTTGAATAAAATGTCGAAAAAGATAGCTGAATTAAAAATTTTCATTGACAAATAACGATAATTATTGACACATTGCTTGACTTATAGTATAATAAATTTAAATATGGTTTTCTAAAAGGATATAAAAATGGAGCTTTTACAAATTAAAAGATCTGAGTTCAATTTAGGTCTTAAAAAGGAATACAGATTTTTTCAAATAAGCGATATGCATATATCATACTGCGACGGCCTTAGCTCTGCGATTGATATTAATGAGAAAGAGCGTTGTGAAAAGCAGTGGAATAGTATGAAAATACAATTTGCAAATGACAATAATGAGTTTTATGACGAAAGATATAATATTGATTCAACTGTTTTGTTGGAAGCATTGTTAAATCACGCAAAGGATTTTAAAGCGAATGCTATTATTTTAAGTGGCGATATAATGGACAGAGTTACAGAAAGTAGTATGCGATATTTAAAATCTTTGTTTGAAAAATCAGAAATTCCAATAATTTATTGCCTAGGAAATCATGATTATATGAATGAGAATGGCGATAATGTGTGTCAATATGAAAGATTTAAGGATTTTACACAAAATCCTGAATATTTTTCAGTTGATTATGACGAATTCGAGCTTTTAGTATTTGATAATAACAAAGCGATAAGCGAAAAGCAGCTTCAATTTTTAAAGGAAAAAATTGCTTCAAACAAAAAACTGCTTTTAGTTGAGCACAAACCTCTTTTGCTTGGAGAGTTTGGCGAAAAATTATTAAACAAAATTGGCTCTTATTTCTTTATCGGAACTGAAAAGGATGATGATACTACAAAGGAATATGTAAATCTTGTAAAAGAAAACGGCAATTGCTTTATAGCGGTGTTGTGTGGGCATATTCACTCAGCAAAAGAATATAAAATAACAGATAATTTAATGCAAATTACTACTTCAAGCGGATTAATTGGCGCGGGAAGAGAAATAATAATTAAGTGAGGAACAAATTATGAAGTTAATTCCATCAGTTAAAGAACAAAAAAAGGGAACAAAAACTGAAATTTCAGGATGTACCTTTATATTTCCGGAAAATTGCGACAAAAGAGTTGTAAATTTAGCTAAAAAAGTACCGCAAGGCGACAAGGTTGTTAAAATTGTCGTTAGTGGATGTAGCGGCTGCAGAGGCGAAAACTACAGAATTACATTTAAGGATGAAATCATAATTTGGTCACCAACATATCAAGGCGCATTTTACGGGATTCAAACCTTGCGTCAAATTATTAAAAACGGTTATTATGATGTTGAGGAAATTACCGATAGCCCTGATTATGAGGTAAGAGGCTTTTATTTTGATATTACAAGAGGTAGAGTTCCTACACTTGACACTTTAAAGAAGCTCGTTGATAATCTTGCTTACTATAAGCACAATATGCTTCAGCTATATGTAGAGCATGTTTTTCCGTTTAAGGAATATGACGGTATATATCAAAGAACAGGCTACATGACACCCGAGGAAACAATCGAGCTTGACAAGTATTGTAAGGAAAACTTTGTAGAATTAGTGCCTTCGTTATCTTGCTTCGGACATCTTTATGAGCTTTTACAGCACAATCGCAAGGATTTGTGTGAATATGAAAATTATGAGCCAAAGGCCATACGCTGGGCTGAAAGAATGGGACATCATACAATTGATGTTTCTAATCCTGAAAGCATTGAGCTTATTAAAAGCTTGATTAATCAATATTCTCCACTTTTCACAAGCGATAAATTCAACATTTGTTGTGATGAAACCTTTGACCTTTGCAATGGCAGAAACCAAGGAAAAGACAAGGCAAGAGAATATGTTAACTTCGTTAATAAAATCGTTGCTCATGTTAAATCAATCGGTAAAAAGCCAATGATGTGGGGCGATATTATTTCACACCATGTTGAGCTGATTGATGAGCTTGATAAGGATATAACATTCTTGAGCTGGGGATATAGTCCTAATGAATCACCTGATAGCATTAATAAGGTTAAAGCGGCGAACAAGCCACAGTATGTATGCCCAGGTCTCAATAACTGGTCAAGCCTTATGGAATTAACTCAGCGTTCAATTCCTAACATCGAAAAAATGGCTCAATACGGTTACGAGGCAGGCGCAAAGGGCATGCTAACAACCTGTTGGGGCGACTATTGTCATATTTCACCGCTTGAAAGCTGTATGTACGGCTTGATTTTTGCTTGCGCTAAAGCGTGGAATGTAAATTGCAAATATGAAAACTTTAACGAGCTAATTGACTTCTTGCATTATGGTTATGATGGAGCAGGTGAGCTTGTTAATAAATTGGCAAATCTACATATTTGTAATTTCTGGTACGATTTATGCGTACATTATTCAAATGCAAAATTTAATAATAATGCTATGCGTTGCAATACTCCCGGTCCGGATGAGTTAAATGAAGCATTTAATAAATGTGAGGAACTAATTCCTTACTTTATGGGAACAAAGTGGGAAAATGAGGAAGCAAGAGAAACCTTTCTTATCGTTGCAGAGGGCGTTGAATATATGATTTCTATGCTAATTTCAATGCAGAGCGGAGAAAAATGTGGAATAATTCTTAATGATGTTGAGACTTGGTTAAAGGATTATTCAAAATTATATCTGAAGGAGAGCAAGAAGGGCGAGCTACAAGATTTTGTTAAGGTAATGTATGAGCTTGCGCTTAAGTATCTTGCGTAATTAGATGTCAACGATTATAGAAGCGATAAAATCGTTTTTTCTTGAAACAGTGGGTAAGGAGCTTTGCGTATTTTTTTGTTCAATGATTCCTATTATTGAATTAAGAGGAGCGGTTCCTATGGGCGCTGTGTTTGATATGCCTTGGTATTTAACCTATGTATTAAGTGTGCTTGGTAATATGGTTCCTGTTCCGTTTATTCTTTTACTTATCAAAAAGGTAATTGAATTGATGTCTAAATCAAAGGTTAAATTTTTCAATAAAATTGCTAACTTTTTACTTCGAAAGGTAGAGAAAAAACGAGCCAAAATTGAGAAATATGCGTTTTGGGGAGTATGCTTTTTTGTAGCTATTCCGCTACCTGTAACAGGCGCTTGGACAGGCTCCTTAGTGGCATCAATGATTGATATGAAGCCGTGGAAAGCGTTTTTGTCATGCTTGCTTGGTGTAATGATATCGGGAGTTATTATGACTGTTATTTCCTACGGTATTTCTGCAATTTTTTAAAAAATTTTAAAATACTATTGCAATTTTAAATATAGTATGTTATAATTGCAACGCAAATAAATCTTATCAAGAGTAACGGAGGGACAGGCCCTGAGAAGTTACGGCAACCTATCAAGATGACAAGGTGCCAATTCCGAGAGATGAGGCTTTAGTTTTAGAGTATCAGCCCGCGGAATACGCGGGCTTTTTTATCGAAATTTGACGAACCTGTCACCGTATAAAAGGAGTAAAAATGAGAAAATTTTTCACATCAGAATCAGTTACAGAAGGACATCCTGACAAAATTTGTGACCAAATTTCAGATGCAGTGCTTGATGCTTTAATTGAGCAAGATCCATATTCAAGAGTTGCTTGTGAAAGCTTTTGTACAACAGGTCTTGTTAATGTAATGGGCGAAATTACAACAAACGCAAAAATTGACTATACTGAAATTGTAAGAAAAACAATTGACGAAATTGGCTATAACAAGGCTGAATACGGCTTTGACTGTAATTCTTGCGGCGTAATAATCAATGTTCATGCGCAATCTGCAGATATTGCTTTAGGTGTTGATAAATCACAGGAAGCAAAATCAAATGGCGATGAAAACGATAACGGCGCAGGCGACCAAGGATTAATGTTTGGTTATGCTTGTAATGAAACTAAAGAATTAATGCCACTTCCAATCTCACTTGCACACAAGCTTGCAAAGAGACTTACAGAGGTAAGAAAAAACGGTACTTTAAGCTATCTCCGTCCAGACGGAAAAACACAGGTAACTGTTGAATATAATGACGGTAAGCCATCAAGAATTGATGCAATTGTTGTTTCATCACAGCACAGTGACAGTGTTGAGCTTGAGACAATCAGAGAGGATGTAATTAAGCATGTAATTACACCAATTATCCCAAGTGATATGATTGATGACAATACAAAGATTTATGTTAATCCAACAGGCCGTTTTGTAATCGGCGGACCACACGGGGATACAGGCTTAACAGGTAGAAAAATTATTGTTGATACATACGGCGGATACTCGCGCCACGGCGGCGGAGCATTCTCTGGTAAGGATCCAACAAAGGTTGACAGAAGTGCTTGCTATGCTGCAAGATATGTTGCTAAAAACATTGTAGCGTCAGGTGTTGCTGATAAATGCGAGGTTCAAATTGCATATGCTATCGGTGTTGCAAAGCCTGTTTCTGTACTTGTTGATACATTTGGCA
>JAFQAM010000157.1 GCA_017416885.1 Clostridia bacterium
AAGATAGCCGTAGCTTTCCTCATAGCCAATCACAAAATCACCGCAACCGGTAGCATCAAATATATTCATTTGCTCACCGATGAACTTAAAGCCTGTTAATGTTTCAATGACCTTACAGCCGTTCATCTTAGCAATAGTTGAGCCAAGCTCACTTGTTACAATAGTCTTAATTACAGTTGATTTGTCAGTTAGCTTTTCCTTGTTCATTTTGATTACATAATCAACAAGAAGCGCGCCAACCTGATTTCCTGTAAATAGCTTCATTCCGTTCTTAGTGTTTACCGCAATACCAACTCTGTCGCAGTCAGGGTCAGTACCGAAAATAATATCAGCGCCGATTTCCTCGCAAAGCTTAACGCCCATGCTGAGCGCCTCAGCGTTTTCAGGATTTGGAGAAACAACGGTAGGGAAGTTGCCGTCGCGCATTTCCTGCTCCTTAACAATTGTAACATCATAACCAAGCTCGGAAAGCACGCGTCTTACAGGCTTGTTACCTGTACCGTGAAGTGGTGTATAAACAATCTTTGCGCTCTTTTCTCCAATATCGTGGGCTTGCTTTTTAACATTGTTAATAAAGCTGTCATATACCTCAATAGGTACTCTTTTTAATGTTCCGTTTTCTCTTGCCTTAGATTCATCAGCAACAGGAATAGCAGGAATGTCAGTTATAGCATTTACATATGAAATAATAGTGTCCGCATCGGGAGAAAGCACCTGACAGCCCATATCGTCATAAACCTTGTAGCCGTTATATTCCTTAGGGTTATGGCTTGCAGTTACAACAATACCGCCAACACAGTTAAGCCCTCTTACAGTAAATGAGAGAACAGGAGTAGGCATAATCTCATCATAAAGATACGCGGGAATACCTGCCTCAGCCATTACAAGCGCGGCTTCCTTAGCAAAGGAGTCAGAGTTATTTCTTGAGTCATAAGCAATAGCAACGCCGCGACATACATCCTTGCCGTACTTATCTAAAAGATAGTTAGCTAAACCGCGAGTAGCCTTTCTTATGATGTACTTGTTCATTCTGTTTGTACCTGCGCCCATAACACCGCGAAGACCGCCTGTACCAAACTCAAGGTCACGCCAAAAACGGTCCTCAATTTCGCTATCGGAAAGGTTAGCATTTAATTCGTCTCTTGTTTCCTTGTCAAATAGCTCGTTTGTGCGCCATAGCTCGAAATTGTCTAAAATGTTTTTTGAAAGCTGCTTCATTTTTTATCTCCTTAAACTGTTTTTTTAGGCAGAAATAGCCTTGCCACCTTTAATTATAGCATAAAACAGTGAAAAAATAACAATTTTTTGAAATTTTATTAAAAATTTATTCGCCCTTAGTATAAGCAAGCAATCCGCCTGCCATTAAAATGTCAATCTGACGCTGAGTATAGCTGCAATTTAATGTAGCCTCGCCATTTGATCCCTTTAATGTAATTTTGCCGTTTTTCATACCCTCAAATACATTTTCAAGAGTTAATTTCTCATCCTGACAGAACTTATCGTAATCGTCGGGATTTTCAAATGTAAGCGGTAAAATACCTGCATTAATCAGGTTAGCCGCGTGAATTCTTGCAAAGCTCTTTGCAACAACTGCCTTAACGCCTAAATAAAGCGGAACAAGAGCAGCGTGCTCTCTTGAAGAGCCCTGACCGTAGTTAGAGCCGCCAACAATAATGCTTGAACCGTTCTTTAATGCTCTTTCACTAAATGTCTCATCACAAACCGCAAAGCAGAACTTAGATAAGAAAGGAATATTTGAACGGTATGGTAAAATCTTAGCGCCGGCAGGCATAATATGGTCAGTTGTAATATTATCGCCAACCTTTAATGTAAGCGTAGCCTCAATTTTATTTTCAAGCTTCTTTGTAGTTGGGAATGGCTTAATATTTGGACCTCTTAAAATTTCAAGCTCCTTAGCCTCATCCGCGCTTGCAGGCATAATAACCGCGCTGTCATCAACCTTGAAAATATCAGGCATTTCAATTTCTTTGTATTCGCCAAGTGTTCTTGGGTCTGTAATATATCCTGTAAGAGCAGATGCAACCGCAACCTCAGGAGATACAAGATAAACCTGCGCATCCTTAGTTCCGCTTCTGCCCTCAAAGTTTCTGTTGAAGGTTCTTAGTGATACTCCGGCAGAGTTAGGAGAGAAGCCCATACCGATACAAGGACCGCAAGCGCATTCAAGCACTCTTGCGCCTGAAGCTAAAATATCGGATAAAGCGCCGCAGTCGGCAAGCATAGAAAGCACCTGCTTTGAGCCCGGTGAAACAGAAAGGCTTACGCTATCGTGAATTTTCTTGCCCTTAAGCATAGAAGCAACTCTTAGCATATCGCGAAGTGATGAGTTGGTGCAGGAACCAATGCAAACCTGATCAACCTTAATGCCTGAAAGCTCCTCAGCGCTCTTGATATTGTCAGGGCTATGTGGACAAGCAAGAAGCGGCTTTAATTCTGAAAGATTAATATCAATAATTCTATCGTAAACCGCATCCTCATCGCTTGCTAAAGGTGAGTATGCATCACCTCTGCCTTGAGCTTCTAAAAATGCTTTTGTAATTTCGTCAGATGGGAAAATAGATGTTGTCGCGCCAAGCTCTGTGCCCATATTTGTAATAGTAGCTCTTTCAGGCACGGATAATGTCTTAATACCCTCGCCGCCCCATTCAATGATAGCGCCAACGCCACCCTTAACGGAAAGAATACGGAGAATTTCAAGGCTTACATCCTTAGCGCTGACCCAAGGACGAAGCTTGCCTGTAAGGTTTACCTT
>JAFQAM010000018.1 GCA_017416885.1 Clostridia bacterium
GTCATTTGATGATAAAGCATATTCAATCACAATCGACGATATAGAATATGTTTTACCTCAAGAATGGGTAGATAAATTGATAAACAACTAAAAATTGACCCCGACAGACCGTAAATCTGTCGGGGTTACTTATTTGTTTACAGCGGGGCAATTATTAACCAACTGACTATAATTTCTCCGCTAATTTTGCACGCCGTTGGATGCGTTTTTTTGTTATTTAACAAGATTTCTTCTGATCTTTCTTGTGGTAGTTTTTTCAAATGGCTCCTCTCTTATCTCAAGCTTGTTAATATGCTTGTAAGCAGCCAATTTCTTGTTGATTTTTGTAATTTCCCCGTTGATGTGTTCGTAAATTGCATCACCCTCGAGATTTGCTTTCTTGCATTCTTCCTCGTCAGGATATACAATAGCAACAATTTCAATATCCTTTGTTTCTGCATTTTCACGGCCTACAACTACAACCTCAGCAATTTGCGGAATGTTCTCAAGATATTCCTCGATTTCCTCAGGGAATACATTTTTACCGCTTGAAGAAATAATAATATTCTTCTTTCTGCCTGTGATGTAGAGATAGCCCTTTTCGTCAATGTAACCGTAGTCACCTGTTCTGAACCAACCGTTGTTGAGAACCTGCGCGGTTTGCTCAGGATCATTATAGTAGCCAAGCATTACATTGTCGCCCTTAACTACGATTTCACCGAATGTATCATCTGCATTTTCCTTGTCAATAAACGCTTGCATACCCGGCATTAATTTACCGCAGGATGTAGGATTGTATTCTGTAAGAGGAACAACCGAGATAAGCGGAGCGCACTCTGTAATACCGTATCCCTGTGAAACATGAATACCAAAGCTTCTGAATTCATCAACCAACTCAGGAGCTAAAGCAGCGCCACCAACAATGAAATATCTGAGGTTGCCGCCAAATGCCTCGTGAACCTGATGTAAAAGCTTTCTTCTTACATCAATGTGAAGCTTCATTAAGAAATTACTGATATTAATACCTGTTCTTAATTTTTTGTCATTTCCTTGCTTTTGAGCAGATTTCCAGATTGTCTTGTAAAGCTGATTTGCAAACATTGGAACAAGAGCCAAAACAGATGGCTTGAATTGCTTGATGTTTTTACCAACATACTTAATACCGTCGCAAATATTTACAGTCATACCGTAAATCATAGGAGCTAAAATGCCCGCGCTCATTTCATATGTGTGGTGAATTGGTAATACTGATAATACGGAATCCTTATTTGTAAGAATGTTAAGCACAGGAATAATACCTGTAAGAACGGCGCAAACATTCTTTTCGCAAAGCATAACGCCCTTTGATGTGCCTGTTGTACCTGATGTGAATAAAAGGATTGAAAGCTTTTCGGTGTCGTGAGCAAGCATATTGTCAGGAGCGCCGTTTGCTTCGTATAAATATTTGCCTAATGATAAAAGATTATTAAATGAGGTGTATTTTTCCTCGACATAAGCTTCCTCGGGATCAAGAGTAAATGATTGCTTATCTGTCTTTACAAAGTATTCAACATTCGGAAGCTCGCTTCCTCTTTCCTCAAAAAGCTTTGAGAAGCTATCGGAATAAACAACAACGCTTGCATCGGCAATGTTGATAAACTTTATCATTTCATCGGGTAAAAGAAGCGGATCGAACGGAACAATAACGCCTCCGGCTGTAACAACGGAAACATATGTTGCAATCCATTGCACACTTGTTTCGCCCATTACAATAACCTTTTTGTCCTTGATATTCATATGTGAGAATGCGCATGTCATTTTCTTTAAAAGCTCATCCATCTCTCCGTAAGTAACGGTGATTTCTCCGCTTTTGTTGTTGAATCTGTACAGCGGATGCTCAGGTTGAATTTCCGCAACATCATGGAATAAACCGTATATGGTGGAAACCTTTTCTATCATTTGGTTTTCTGTCATTTCTCATTAATCTCCTTATTAGTAATATCGTCAAGCTCCTTGTCGATTGAATTTAAAACATCATAAAATGTTTCAAGCTTTCTTAACGGTGTATTCTTACTGGTTTTCTTAATGAACTCGATTAGTAAATCATTAATGATATTGTAAATCTTTACACCCTCGTCTGTAAGTAAAAACTTTGTTTTGTATTTTCCTTGCTTAGGACCGATATCTCTGCTGATATAATTTTTTTCCATAAGCTCGCTTGTTATACGGGAAATAAATGCCTTATCCACACCGCAAACCCTTGAAAGCTCTGCTGAGGACAATCCTATCTCACTTTTAGCAAGCTGCAAAATACACATAATATGAGCGCATCTTAAGCCGTATGGCTCCATTTTGCTGTCGGCAAGCCTCTTTATGTTTTTGGAAATTCTTTCAGTGTATAACACAAAGGGCACAAATCTTTCGCTTTCCATTTAAACCTCCTATGTTGACTTGTCAACCATATTATACTACAAAATGATATTTTTGTCAAGTATGTATGTTTTATGCTATTTTACCAATAATTTATAAATTAAACCTAAAATTCTGCATAATTACAATAAAAATATATTGAAATTAAAACTGTTTTTATGTTATACTGTAATCAATAAAAGTAATAAAAGGAGATTTTTTAAAAATGGCAAGATTTATTTTAAACGAAACATCCTATTTTGGAGCAGGCTCTCGCGAGAATCTCTCAACGGAAATCGCAAAAAGAGGCTATAACAAAGCATTTATCGTGGCAGACAAGGACCTTATCAAATTCGGTATTGTTGACCTTGTAACAAATGTGCTTGGCGATTTTCCCTATGCGATTTTCTCAGACTTTAAGGCAAATCCAACAGTAGCCAATGTCAAAGCGGGTGTTGAAGCGTACAAGCAGTCAGAGGCTGATTTTATTATTGCAATCGGCGGCGGCTCAGCAATTGATACAGCCAAGGCAGTAGCTATCATTATTAATAACCCCGAGTTTGGTGATGTTGTTTCTCTTGAGGGAGTAGCGGATACAAAGAAAAAATGCGTTGATATTATTGCGCTTCCCACAACCGCAGGCACAGCCGCCGAGGTTACAATCAACTATGTAATCACAGACGAGGACTCCGGCAGAAAAATGGTTTGCGTTGATCCTAACGATATTCCTGTTCTTGCAATTGTTGATGCAGATCTTATGGCTACAATGCCGGCAGGCTTAACAGCTGCAACAGGTATGGATGCGTTAACACACGCAATCGAGGGCTATATTACAAAGGGCGCTTGGGAGCTTTCTAACATTCTTGAAATTAATGCCATCAAAATTATTTCCGATAATTTAAGAAACGCAACCTTTAACGGAAGTGATATGTACGCAAGAGAGCAAATGGCTCTTGGCCAATATGTTGCAGGTATGGCTTTTTCAAATGTAGGACTTGGCTGCGTGCACTCAATGGCTCATCCTCTTGGAGCAAGATTTGATATTGCTCACGGTGTTGCTAACGCGCTTTTACTTCCAATCGTTATGGAATTTAATATGGTTGCTTGCGAAAGCAAATACTGCAGAATTGCAAAGGCAATGGGCGTAAATATTTCAGGTATGACCGAAAAGGAAGGCGCTTACGCAGCGGTTGAAGCGGTTAAGCAGCTTTCCAAGGACCTTGGCATTCCGCAAACACTCCGTGAAATCGGTATCCCTGAAGAAGCTCTTGAGCAGCTTGCAAACGATGCATATAACGATGTTTGCACAGGCGGTAACCCAAGAGAAATAACAGAAGCGGATATCCTTGAGCTTTATAAAAAAGCATATTAATTTAAAAAGTAAAAAAGCAAAATATCCAATGAGCAACCGTTGGATATTTTGTTGAATTTTTTATGGTATTATGTTAAACTGTAAATAGCAAACACGCAAAATCATTGTGGATATTGAGAGAGGAAAAGCAAAATGCTTTTTAAGACAAAACACTTAAAGGACAAATTATTTGGAAACTTATTAATGCAAGGAATATTTTTGTTGGTTTTATTGTTTATATTAGTTTTTACATCCATTACAAAGGAGATAGAGCTGCTCTATCTTTGTATACCATTTGTTATTTTAATGATATTAATTCAACTTGAATTTTTTAAACAAATGCAGTGGTATGAGGTGTATGATGATAAAATTGTCATTAAAAATATATACGGCAAGGTAAGTGAGGTAAAATTTGAAGATGTTCAAAAAATCTATGAAATTAATTTGCCAATCTTCACAAGCATAGAGCTTAAGTCCTGCTATGTATTTTTAGACGGAAGACCACTGAAAAGCTTTTTGCACCCGTTAAACATAGACAATCATAAAAAGTTTTGTGTAAGAGTATGGATAACAGATGAATTAAAAAAGCTTATTGAAAATAAAGAAATTGAAATACAGAAAAAAGAGCTGTGTGATATTTACTACGGTTGATAAAAGGCAAGAGAATTTCTTGCCTTTTTACTTAGGAAAATTTAGGTTGAAATTATTCTAAAATTAGTGTATAATTAAATCAAGAAATTTAAGGAGAGATTTATATGGATATAAACAGCAAGAAGATTGTATCAATTTCCGAGGCTAATCAGAATTTTTCCAAGGTGGCAAGACAGGCTGAAAAAGAGGGTGAGGTTTACATCTTTAAAAATAACAAGCCTAAATATAAATTGGTTGATTTGGAAAACGATACATCAATAATAATGAACGACGAGGAAAAAATTGACTTTGTAGCTATGCGCGTTTTAAAAAAATATCGCGCAGCGTTTGAGGAGCTTGCAAAATGATAAAATTAAGTAAGGAAAGAGTTATGCTTTTGCATAATATTATGACAAGAGAAACAGGAGGCTCAGCGGGACTTCGTGATGCAGACCTGCTTGATAGCGCATTGGAATCAGCATACCAGACCTTCGGCGGACAGGAGCTATATCCTACGGTTGAGGAAAAGGGCGCCCATATTGGATATTCGCTGATTTCAAATCACGCATTTGTTGACGGTAATAAGAGAATAGGAATGCTCACTATGATGGTATTCTTAGAGCTTAACGGAGTAAGAATTAACCCAACTAACGAAAGCTTTTTTGAAGCGGGCATAGGCGTTGCTGCAGGCAAAATGAAATATGATGACCTGCTTCAGTGGATAAGAGATAATAAATGTTGAAAATATACTTAATATGTGATATACTATGAATAAAATTTTAGAAGAAATAATTTTAAATAAGGATGATGGCTATAAAGCTTTTCATTCCAAGCTTGTCCCCGGCATTGAAAATATTTTAGGTCTTAGAGGACCAATTGCTAAATCAATCGCTAAAAAATACGCAAATACCGATACAGGCAGCGAGTTTTTAAACAGCCTTCCCCACACCTACTACGATGAAAATTTAGTTCACGGCTATATGCTTGGCTTTTTGAAAACAGACGCCGCAACACTGAAAAATAGAATAATTGACTTTTTACCCTATGTTGATAATTGGGCTGTGTGTGATTCAACGGTCGCGAATTTGAAAAGCTTTTTTAAAAATACCGACACAGTAGCCGACTTTATATTCGGTTGTCTTAACAGTGATAATGTATATACGGTTCGCTTCGGTATAGTGTCTCTTCTATCCTATTATGTCGATGATAGCTATATTGACCGAATTTTTGAGGAAACACTGAAAATCAAAAGCGACGAATACTATATAAATATGGCAATTGCTTGGCTATATAGCGTATGCCTTGTGAAGCAATACGATAAAACAATCTCAGTAATAGAAAATAAGCTTCTTGAAAAATGGACACACAATAAAGCTATTCAAAAAGCAATTGAAAGCTTTAGAATAACGAAGGAGCAAAAGGAATACCTAAAAGCTTTAAAAATAAGGAATTAAAAATGATAGTTAAAATTAAGAAATTAAACGAAAACGCAAAAATGCCAACATACGGCTCACCCTATTCAGCAGGCGCAGATTTATATGCTTGCATTGAAAGCGATATAACAATTGAGCCAAACCAAACAGTATTAGTAAAAACAGGACTTGCTATGGAATTAGACTGCGGTTATGTGGCGCTTATCTATGCAAGAAGCGGTCTTGCCACAAAAAGAGGACTTGCCCCTGCCAATAA
The DNA here is from genome assembly GCA_017416885.1 of Clostridia bacterium. Classification (GTDB taxonomy): domain Bacteria; phylum Bacillota; class Clostridia; order Oscillospirales; family CAG-272; genus RGIG2000. Next base: position 6,038 of record JAFQAM010000018.1, read on the forward strand.
GGTTGGCGTAGTTGACTGTGACTATCGCGGCGAAATTATGGTAGCGTTACACAACCACTCAACTGAACCCCAGACAGTAAGCAAGCACGAAAGAATTGCCCAAATGGTAATTACTCCATACATCACCGCCGAATTTGAGGAAGCCGATACATTAAGCGACACCGTTCGCGGCGATGGTGGCTTTGGCTCGACGGGAGTTAAATAGGATGTAGGATGTATTCATCTCATTTTGCGAAGCAAAATATATCGAAAATCGCAAAGCAATTTATATCGAAACTGCAAAGCAGTTATATCGAAATTGCGAAGCAATTATATCGAGTGCGAAGCACAGTTTAGGATTTAGGGTATAGAATATAGGATGTAGGATGTAGGAAATGAATAAAGGTATAATATGCTTTATCCGTCACGGTGAGACGGATTGGAACACAAAGGGACTTATGCAAGGGCGAGACGATGTTCCATTAAATGAAAACGGGAAAAATCAAGCGAAAAATGCAGCCCTGTGTCTGAAAAACGCGCTTGAAGGAGCAAGCTTTAAATTTGATAAAATAATATCAAGCCCCCTGTCACGCGCAAGCTATACCGCTGAAAGAATAGCGGAGGCTATTGGCTTTGATAGTATAGCCTACGATGAAAGGCTTCTTGAAAGAGATTTTGGCATTTTATCGGGCGGACACTATGACAGATACAGCAAGGCGGTTTTAGAGGACACTGAGGAAAAGAGTGTAGAAACTGTAAAAAGCTTGCTTGACAGAGTAAATTCCTTGATAAGCGACAGCGTAACGCCAAATGAAAATGTAATTTTTGTAACGAACGGAGCAGTTGCAAGAATTTATGCAAGAAATGCAAAAAAAGCGGACAGAGTGTCCGGAATTGATATAGGAATGCTTGGCAACTGTAATATGGTTATATACTCATATGACGGCGAAAATGTGCTTTTGCAAGGCTACAACATTCCTGCAAATGAATTTAACGGAGATGCATTATGAAAAAAATATTTTTGATTATATCTTTAATAGCTTGTATGATATTTGCTGTAATGCTATGCAGCTGCGGTGAGCTATACAATGAAAAATATGTATATGACGGCACATCCTTAATAGGAAAATGGGTGGACGAAAAGCCAAACACAAACTCCTACGATGTGTACGAATTTATTGATAGCGAAAATGTGGTTTTAACAACAAATTGCCGCGGCATTGGGCTTGATAAGCTTACAGGCACATATACCGTTACCGATAATAACCAAATCGTAATTCAATCGGAATTTGGCAAGGAGTATATCCGTTTTTCAATGACAAAGGACGGACGCCTTGTGCTTTTAATCCTTGACGATATGAACCTTCCCATTGAAGGCGAAAGAGTTATGAAAAAATATGACCTTGAATACAATAAAGGCGAAAATAATCTTGTAGGCACCTGGAAAAGCATTGCAAATCCAAACGAAAAATTTATTTTTAATGAGGACTTTACAGGCAAAAGCATAGGACTTTCCACCAAGGGCGATGTAATCGAATATAAAATTTACTATTCCTATAAAGCTAACGAAATTAATATCATAATTGAATATATGATTGGCTATGAGGAAATGGTAAAAACCTCTAATTATAAAATTGAAGGCAACTACCTCACTATGTACGGCGAGGATAAGGACGGTAAGGAAATCACAATTAAATTTGAAAGGGAAAACTAATGGAGCTTTTTGAAAAGAAATTAAATTCAAGACAAATATTTGACGGCGTGGTTGTAAAGCTTTTCGTTGATGATATTGAACTGCCTAACGGAAAAAAATCAATACGCGAAATCGTAAGACATCCGGGAGCTGTGTGCGTAATTCCCGTTGATGAGGATGAAAATGTTATAATGATCAAGCAATTCAGGTATCCCTTTTCAGAGGTTTTACTTGAGATACCCGCGGGCAAATTGGAGCCAAACGAGGACCCCCTTGAAGCCGTAAAAAGAGAGCTCGAGGAGGAAAGCGGTGTTAATGCCGAAAGCGTGGAATACATAGGCACTATGTACACCACAGTAGCAATCCTTGATGAAAAAATCCATATGTACTTAGCCACAGGCTTAACCTATAAAAACGCTCATCCTGATGATGGCGAATTTTTAGAGGTAGTAAAAATTCCACTTAAAACACTTGTTGAAATGGTTATGGACGGAAAAATTCCCGATTCAAAGACACAGATAGCCATTTTAAAAGCGGAAAAAATTCTTGCAGAGCGCAAAAATAAGGTGATAAAATGAATTTCTTTAAATTAAGAAAAACAAAAATGCTTGACGATGCGGTTTTAAACCACAAGCCGCAAAGCATTTTAACAGTATTTTTAATATTCTATTTAGTTTTCTTTATTGGTGAAATAATATCCAAGGTTATAGTATTAATCCCCACCACAATTTGGATGTTTACCTATGACGGCTTTATGGGCGCGCTTAAGGAATATACAGAAGCTGTAATGGCAGGCAATAACGATGATACAAAATTCGTCGCATTCATTAACGAAATGGCTGTAAATATTCCTTCTTGGCTTACAATAGTATCTCTGATTTCATTTGCAGGACTTGTAGGCGCATCAATTTTCTATTGCATCAAATTTGAAAAGCGACCTGTAAGGTCAATGGGAATACGCAAAAAGGATGCAATCAAGGAGTCGCTTTTAGGCTTGCTTATCGGTGGAGCTTTAATCGGTCTTACCGTGCTTATAGCATCTTTAACGGGCTCTGTGTCTATAAAAGCAGGTAATGGCTTTGATTTTATGGTAATTATATTCTTTGTCGCATTCCTGATTCACGCATTTTCCGAGGTTGTATTTTTCTTTGGGTATTTTACGACAAGCATAGCGAGAGACTATAAGCTTTCATTTGCTATTACAGTAGGCTCGGTTATGTTTTCACTTATCCACGGCTTGGGCGAAGAGGTAAACCTTATTTTGCTTTTAAATACCGCTCTTTTCGGCGCAATTTTAGGCATATATGTGTTTAAAAGAGGCGATATTTGGGGAGCCTTCGGTATATTCGCAATGTGGAATTTCGGTAGCGGATGCATATTCGGCGCGCCAATGGTTGGACTTGACAAGCTGCCAACAGTATTCACTCTTGAAATTGATACGGGTAAGAGCCTTGCAAACGGAGCAGAGGCGGGACTTGAGGGCGGCTTCTGTACCACAGTTGTTCTGCTGATCGCGTTTGCTCTGCTATTCCTGCTTAAAACCAAAAAAGGCGAGGAGTCACTCTCTGATGAAGCCGAGCTTGAATAAGCTTGAATAAAACTGAATAAAATTCAAAAATAACCGTTTGAAATGGAAAAATCTTCAAACGGTTATTGACTTTTTATAATAAAGATGTATAATTATAGTAGATTGTGTCGAAGGGGGGAGTAATATGAGAAAAAAAGCAGTAGCTGTTATTATGTGCATTTTAATGCTTTCATGCTTGCTTATTTCCTGCATTGATAATAAAAGCGCGCTGAAGTGTATTGAAATTCAATTAACAAGCGAGCATTACGCTTACGGAGTGAATAAAAACGACAACGAGCTATTAAATGCTGCCAATGAGCTTTTGGCGGAAATCAAGTCTGACGGAACTCTTGACGAAATAATCAATAAATATTTCTCAAACGACACCTCAAAAATCAAAACCTTTACAAAGGGCGAGGAATTACCCTGTAAGGACCAGCTGATTGTTGCTACTCACGCCCCATTTTCCCCATTCGAATACACAATAGGCGATAGATATTGCGGCATTGATATGGAAATTGCCTCGCTCTTAGCCGAAAAGCTTAACAGGGAGCTTGTAATCAAGGAATACCCATTTAACGATATTATTTCAGCTGTGGAAAACGGGGAAGCCGATATCGTAATGGCGGGCTTGACTGTTTCGAGCGACCGCGAAAAGCAAATCGCATTTACCGATACATATTTTGAAGCTTCTCAGATGATTATTGCCAAAGAAGCGGACACCACCTTTGATGAATGCAAAACAACCGATGATGTGCTTGAAATTCTCAGAAAAATGAATAAAAGCACAAAAATCGGATATCAAAAAGATACCGTTTCCGATTACTTTATATGCGGCAATATGGAGCTTGGATTTACAGGCTACAACTCAGACCGCGCCGGATACAGCTCTGCATTTGATGCGGCAAAGGCGCTGCAGAAGGGCGAGATTGATTATGTTATAGTTGATGGCGCGCCTGGAAAAATGATTGTCAATCAATTGAATAATTCAAAATGAGCCTTGTTTTTACAGGGCTTTTTCCTTATATACTGTATATATTCATCAAATAATGAATAATATTCAGAAATTTTCAAAAAATATTCATAAATCTATTGACAAACCGAATTTTAAAGAGTATAATAAGGCGGTAACTAAAAATATTTATATTAAGGAGAAAATAGTTATGAAGAAAATTATTTCACTTGCAATTGTGGCAGTAATGCTTGTTGCTTGCTTCGGTATGCTTGCATCCTGCGGTAAGGACGAAATTATTGTTAACACAAATGCATATTTTGCACCGTTTGAATACTACGAGGGCACAGAAATTGTTGGTGTCGATGTAGATATTATGAACAAGGTTGGAGAGAAGCTTGGCAAAAATGTTGTATTCGAGAACACAGAGTTTGCAGTTATCATTGATAATGTAAAGGCAGGCGAGGTTTGCGATGCAGGAGCTGCAGGTATCACAATCACCGAACAAAGAAAAGAGAAGGTTGATTTCTCAATTCCTTACTACACATCAGTACAATATGTAATCTTTGA
>JAFQAM010000158.1 GCA_017416885.1 Clostridia bacterium
GGAAACAATTGACGCATTCTTTGAGCTTTCCCGCTTAGAGGGCATTATCCCCGCTATCGAAAGCGCTCACGCAGTAGCATACGGTATCAAGCTTGCCAAGAAAATGGGCAAGGGCTCTGTCCTTATCTGCCTGTCAGGTAGAGGCGACAAGGATATGGATTTCGTTATCGAAAAATACGGAGATAAATACCTTAAATAATATTAAGACAGCTTAATGAGGCGGAATTCCTCATTAAGCTGTTTTCTTTGAGTTTATAAAAGAATTTTACAATTTTTAAATATAATATTTCTTGACAATATACTAAAAATAATATATTATATATGTATATAAACTTCTATAAAGAGGTGATTATAATAAAAATAGATAAAACCATAAGGAAGGAAATAGCCTTTGTCGGTATATGGACGCTTATTTTAAGCATCATTATGCAGGCTGTATTCCTTATAATTGGGAAATGGGATTACACCGTACTTCTTGGCAATCTGTTAAGCGGAGCAATGGGTATTGTTAATCTGTTTTTGCTTGGATTAACTATACAAAAAGCATTAAATTCAGGAGACGAAAAATATGCAAAGAATTTAATGAAAATGTCTCAATCATTACGGTTGCTTATGATGGCGGCGGTTATAGCTTTAGGCGGACTGCTTGATTGCTTTAATTTTTGGGCAACATTAATTCCTGTGTTTTTCCCAAGAATAGCATTGACTATTCGCCAAATTGTATTAAAAAAGCAAGGAGGCAATCAAGATGAATAATCAAGAAAATGCAACTCCTTACGAAAAAACCTTAAAATTTAAAATCGTTGATATTTTATATATCATAATGATGATAGCGCCAATAGCGGCAGCGATTACATTAAAGGTGCTATTTACGCCTGAAAGCGAAGGCATTAGCATTTCAGGACCGTTAATTTACACTACTATTCCAATGGTGTTACAGGATCTCCCGATAACAGAGTCACAGATTAACTCTTGGCTTGTTATGATATCAATTTTCGGCTTGTGTCTTTTTATGACACACGGCTTAAAGGAAAATCCAACGCTCAAAAGACAGCATTTTGCAGAAATAGCAGTGGAAATGGTAGATAAGCTTGTCAATGAAAATATGGGCGATTATTTTTCTGCATATGGACCGTTTATAATGTCTATATTAGCATTATCGGCATTTTCAAGCCTTATGTCACTATTCGGCTTATTCCCACCAACATCTGATTTAAATGTAGTTGCAGGTTGGGCAATACTCATATTTGGAATAATAACCTACTATAAATTTAAATGTGGACCTGTTAACTATCTTAAGGGATTTACTAAGCCTGTTATATTTTTAGCGCCAATTAACTTTATCAGTGAATTTGCAACACCTATTTCAATGGCATTCCGTCATTACGGAAATGTGCTTTCCGGTGTTGTTGTATCGGTGCTTTTAAGCGCAGCGCTTCAAGGACTGTCACGTATGCTTCTTGGTTGGGCGGGCGAATTTATCGGTTCAATTCCACTACTTCAAGTAGGTATTCCTGCGGTATTATCAATTTATTTTGATGTATTCAGCGGACTTTTACAGGCATATATTCTTGCAATTCTAACAATGCTCAATGTATCGGGAGCATTTGATATAGATGAATTCAAGGAATATAAGCGCAAAAAACAAGAAAAGAAAAACAAAAAATTACAAAAAATAAAAAATTAAACAAATAAATTTTCGGAGGAAAAGAAAATGGCATTAGCAATTGGTATTATTTTAGGTTGTTGCGCACTTGGCGCAGGTATCGCAATGATAGCAGGTATCGGTCCTGGTATCGGTGAAGGTAAC
>JAFQAM010000159.1 GCA_017416885.1 Clostridia bacterium
CAAGAATGTTTTTGGCAAGGAGGACACAATTGTTACAATTCAAATTGATATGCTTCTTGCAAAGAAATTTGGTATGGAATATGTAGATTCTAACAATCAGCTTGCAACTCCATATATTATTCATAGAACATCACTTGGCTGTTATGAAAGAACTCTTGCTTTAATTCTTGAAAAGTATGCAGGCGCTTTACCTCTTTGGTTATCACCAACACAAGCGGTTATTGTTCCGATTAATTCCGAATTTGATGATTATGCGAAGGAAATTCAGGCAAAAATGCTTGAAAAGGGCATGAGAGTTGAGGTTGACTGCCGTAATGAAACAATGGGCAAGCGTATAAGAGAGGCTCAGCTTGATAAGGTTAACTATGTGGTTGTAGTTGGCGCAAATGAGGCTGAAAGCAAGACTGTTTCATTAAGAGCAAGAGGCGGTATAAATCTTGGCGTTATGTCTATTGACGATATGATTAACAAGCTTTCAATTGAGATTGAGGAAAAGGTGAGATAAAAGTCTACTATCCCCTATTCCGTGATAAAAGGAGAATTTTATGATTGATAACTCTGCTTTATTCAAAATAGGCTACGGTCTATATGTTATTACCTGTAATGATATCAAAAAGGATAACGGCTTTATTTGCAATACTGTTGTGCAATTGACATCTACTCCGTTAAAGCTCTCTGTTACTATTAACAAGCAAAATTATTCTCACGATGTAATTAAGGAAACAGGAAAGCTTAATGTAAATTGCTTAACTGAAAGCGTTCATTTTGAGGTGTTTGAGCGATTCGGCTTCCATAGCGGTCGTGATACTGATAAATTTAGCGGCTTTGAATATTGGAGAAGCGAAAACGGTCTTGCTGTTTTAACTGCTGACCATATTAACGCTTTTATGTCGCTTGTTGTTACCGATTATATTGACCTTGGTACACATGGTATGTTTATTTGCGAGGTAACTAATGCTATGTCACTTTCAGATGAGGAAACTATGACATACAGCTACTATCACAAAAATGTAAAGCCAAAGAAGAATTCTCAAAAAAAGTCGGGATATGTGTGTAAGATTTGCGGTTATGTATATGAGGGCGACACATTACCTGAGGATTTTGTTTGTCCTATTTGTAAGCACGGGGCAAGCGATTTTGAAAAGCTATAAATGAATATTATACCAAAAAACACTGCAAGAAATCTTGCAGTGTTTTTTATAATGTGTCTTTGCTTGAAAAGCGATATTCATAATCCTCTACATCGTCAGAGGATACAATCGGCTTCACGAAGGAATAGCAAAAATGATATCCTAAAACGCGAATCAATAATTTAGCAAACCAACCAGCCTTAACCATATTAACATTTATTCTTATGTATGGATTTTCGTCTCCGTCATAATATTTAACGGCTTCCCAAGGTATTAATTTAACAGGGGAAACAATAATAAATGCAAACAAATTGATAAACACAAGTGTATTTTCAATTCCGTTTGGTGTAATGGTTACTAAGCTTTTCTTATTCTTTATTAATTGGAATAGCATTCTTAAGCAAGATGAAATCCATGTAGATAAAACTATAATAATCATAGTACATGTTATTATTACTAAAATTCTGTCTAATGCTTCATTATCATCAAACTTGACTTGTCCGTCAAAAAGCATAAATAATACTCTTAAGCCAAGCAAGCTTGCAAGTGAAAAGAAAATCAAAAAGAAATAATAACGCCATGTGGCTTTATATTGCTTCATAAAAGCCTCACTTTATTAGTCCAATTTCAATGCCCACTACTCCGTTTTGGTCAATTTCTTCCTGTGGATAGTATTGAGTCATATCGTTTGGATGCGCGATTTCATTTGGCTTATAGCCGAGGCGGATTTTGTCAAAGGCTTTATAAAGGTCGTTAAAGGTATCAAAGCAATGCTTATTTATTACTTTTGCTTTTATAATTTCGCCCGACTCTGTGTTTGTAAATTCGATAATATCTCCAGCCCTGATAGCTTGTCTTTTATCATCATTCAATCGCATTTCAATGTCTTTTGTTCCCGCTTTAATGCAATCAAAGGGGGCGGGCTTCAATTTCATATAATGTGTCATTTTTACCTCTACCTGTAAAGCTCATCTGCGTAAGCGTAATAATATTCTTGAACGGTATCGTCCAAATATTCAAATGCTTTTTCCTGTAAATCTTCGGGGATGCCGTAATATGCTTCTGCTATTGCGCCTGCCATAGCTCCTATTGTATCACCGTCGCCACCTAAGGAAACTGCGTTTCTTATTGCGTCCTCAAAGCTATCAGATTCTAAAAAGCAAGTAATAGCGTGAGGCACACTGCCTAAGCAAGTTACATCAAATGAGTAATTCGGTCTTATTTCGTCAAGAGTGAAATCAAGAATATAATAGTTATCTGATACATATTTTCTGATTTCATCCTTGCTTTTGCCGTTTTTTGCTAAAAAGATTGATGAAGCAACCGCTTGCGCGCCTCTTATGCCGTCTAACGAATTGTGCGTTACCTCTGCGCTCCACTTGGCAAGCTTTTCAACCTCTTCAAGTGTTTTGCCTGCGTATGCAACAGGGGAAACGCGCATACCTGAGCCGTTGCCGAAGCTTTTGTACGGTCCCATTGATTCATCGTGCAGCCATTTATAAAATTTACCGCCGTAGCCTGCATCTCTGTACTGAGTGCCGATTAAACGCATAAAATATGCAACCTTGTCTTTAAAATCGTCCTCGTCGCATAAATTTGCATTTACGCAAGCGCATCCAACTGCGATTGTCATTAAGC
>JAFQAM010000160.1 GCA_017416885.1 Clostridia bacterium
CGAGGTAAACAATGGAAGCAATAAATACTATTACACCTGAAATGCTCATTATCAGGTAAAAAATACCGCCTCCGCGTAACGAAGACGCAATCATGACTGCTGTAGGACCGTCAGCTCCCCCGATTATTCCCATGGAAGAGGAGCTTTGAGACAAAATAAGACTATTTATAACAATAGCTATCGGATAGATCAAATATCTTACTAAAACAACTGCCGAAACAATCAGCGGTATTATTTCCGATGAAATTGCTATCGGTGTTATCAATAATAAAACCACCGCTGTCCGCGTAATCCCCGTTGAGGGCAAGGGCGTGGGCGAAACCGTTGAATTCGGCGGACTTCTGGGCTATGCTCCGATTATGAAGCTGAACGATTATTCCTGCAAGGAATTTATTGATAGGGGCGGACGAATTCCTGCGCCTATACATTCACTTCGTAATTAACGAAGTGAATGTATCACTAATTCTCATTTATGAGAATTAATTTACCTTTTGCTTATCTATAAGCAAAAATTTACCTATTTTGCGAACGCAAAATAATTTACCTGCTTTGCGAAGCAAAGCAATTTACCTGAAGCAATAAAGCTTAGCAAGTGAAAATGTTGATTGCCAATGCTTAAAGCTTTTAGGTAAATTATTCCGCTTCGCTCCATAGGTAAATTACAAAACTCCGTTTTGTAGGTAAATTAATGCTCAAATGCTTTCGCATTAGGTAAATTAAATTTGCGGTTTTTGATAACCGTTAAATTTTAATTTTTTAACGCAAATTTAGTTGTGGCTATAATCCACGAAAGGAAAAAACAATGAAACTTGATACTCTATGCGTCCAAGGAGGCTACAAGCCAAAGAGTGGCGAGCCTCGTGTAGTGCCAATCGCGCAAAGCACAACATTTTTCTATGAAAAGGCAAGGGAAATGGCTGACCTTTTCGACCTTAAGGCTGACGGATATTTCTATACCCGTCTTGCAAATCCAACAGTAGATGCTTTTGAAAAGAAGCTCGCTGCTCTTGACGGCGGTACTTGCGGTATTGCAACCGCTTCAGGTATGAGCGCAACATTACTTGCTATTCTTAATGTATGTAACGCAGGCGACAATATCGTTTCCTCAAATGCGGTTTACGGCGGTACTTATAACCTATTCTCCGTAACACTTCCAAAATACGGAATTGAATGCCGTTTCTTTGACCCCGACGATACAAAGGAAAATATCGAAAAATTAGTTGATGATAAAACAAAGGTAATTTTTGCCGAAACTGTTGCAAATCCTACCATTGTTGTTCTTGACTTTGATAAAATTGCAGACATTGCAAAGAGAAATCAGGTTCTATTTATGGTTGATAACACTCTTGTTACACCTGTTCTTTGCAGACCTTTAGATTTCGGCGCAAATGTTGTTCTTTACTCATCATCAAAGTACCTTGACGGACATGCAGTTGCTCTTGGCGGATGCATTATTGACGGCGGTAACTTCGATTTTACAAAAACAAATCGCTACGAGGAATTTTTAAAGCCTGACGAAAGCTATCACGGACTTGTTTATTCATCTCTCGGTAATACCGCATTCGGTGTAAAATGCAGAGTTCAGATGATGCGTGACCTTGGCGCTATTATGAGCCCGCAAAACGCATTTTTAACAAATCTCGGTATGGAAACTCTTGCGCTCCGTATGGAAAGACATTGCGAAAACGCAAAAAAGGTTGCAAAATTCCTTGAAAATCATCCAAAGGTTGAATGGGTAAAGCACGCATCCCTTGAAAACAACAAATATCACGAGCTTGCTATGAAATATATGCCAAACGGTCAGGGCGGAATGATGTCCTTCGGCGTTAAGGGTGGCTGCGAAAAAGCATCACAGTTTATGGAAGCGCTAAAAATGATTGCAATCGTTACCCATGTAGCCGATGCAAGAAGCTGCGTTTTACATCCTGCCTCAACCACACACAGACAATTATCTAAGGCAGACCTTGACGCTATCGGTATCGCGGATAATCTTATCAGATTGTCTGTTGGTATTGAAAATGCTGATGATATAATATCTGATTTAGAGCAAGCGTTAAATCAGATATAAACTGAGTCGCGTGCGACTCAATTTACCTTTTGCTTATCTATAAGCAAAAATTTACCTATTTTGCGAATGCAAAATAATTTACCTGCTTTGCTATGCAAAGCAATTTACCTTAAAGCAATAAAGTTTAGCAAATGAAAATGTTGATTGTCAATGCTTAATGCTTTAGGTAAATTATTCCGCTTCGCTCCATAGGTAAATTACAAAACTCCGTTTTGTAGGTAAATTAATGCTCAAATGCTTTCGCATTAGCTAAATTAAATTTGCTTCTTTTAGCTGACCGAAGGTCAATTTAGCTCCCGCAGGGAATTTAGCTGACCAAAGGTCAATTTAGCTCCCGCAGGGAATTTAGCTGACCAAAGGTCAATTTAGCTTGCGTTTACGCAAATTTAGCTGTTCTCCTTTCGAGGAGAACGAAAGGAGAACATATGCCAATTATTATCCCAAAAGACATCCCAGCATTCTCCCGATTAATTAATGAAAATATTTTCGTAATGGACAGTGAAAGAGCAATGCGACAGGACATCCGTCCTATTGAAATTGCTATTGTGAACTTAATGCCTACAAAGATTGAGACTGAAACTCAGTTAATCCGTCTTTTATCCAATTCACCGCTTCAGATTAAGGTGACTCTTATCGGTACTGAAAGCTATGTGGGCACCCACACCTCTGTGGGACATTTACAAAAATTCTATAAAACATTTTCCGACATAAAGGACTCTCATTTTGACGGTATGATTATCACAGGCGCGCCTGTTGAAATGATGGACTTTACCGAGGTTAAATATTGGGAGGAGCTTACTCAAATTTTCGAGTTCTGCAAAACAAATGTTCAATCCACAATCTTTATTTGTTGGGGCGCGCAGGCGGCTTTGCATTACTATTACGGGCTTGACAAATACACTCTTGATAAAAAGCTTTTCGGTGTATTCAAGCATCACAAATTTGTTCGCTTCGATCCGCTTTTAAAGGGAACCGATGAGGAATTTTATATTCCCCATTCCCGTCATACCTCTGTAAGATATGAGGATATTGAGAATGTTCCCGACCTATCTATTCTTGCAGGAAGCCGTGATGTAGGCGCCAGCGTTGTCCGTTCCGTTGACGGCAGACAAATTTTCCTAATGGGACATATGGAATACGATAGAGACACACTCAAAAACGAATACTACCGCGACTTAAACAAGGGCCTGGATATAGACCCGCCAAAGAACTATTTCAAGGATAGCGAAAATTCCGTTGTCGTACCGAATTGGTTCTCAACCGCTAACTTGATTTATTCCAATTGGCTGAATTATTATGTTTATCAGGTGACGCCATTTGAATTAACAAAATTAGGATAATTTTGTTAATTCAACACATTTTCGCAAAGCGAAAATATATCGAAAATCGCTTGCGATTTATATCGAAATTTGCGAAGCAAATTATATCGAATTTTTGCAACGCAAAAATATATCGACACGCGTTAGCGTGCAAAAAGTCAATATATTTTGCAAGCGAATTTTTAGCGTGCAAAAAAGTATTTTGAGGTGCTTATGAACGAAAACAAGGATGTACTAAGAGAAGAATCAATAGAATTTGCCATTTTAACATCTGACATTTGCGAAAGCATAAAAGGCAATCATATCTATGTAAATCAACTTTTAAGAAGCTCATCTTCAATAGGCGCCAATTTGCACGAAGCAAAATACGCACAAAGCCGAGCAGATTTTATAAACAAGTTAGAAATTGCTCTTAAAGAGTGTGCAGAATCTGAATATTGGATTGAAATACTAACAAGAAAACAAAAACTAACAAATGAGCAAAGCAAATTACTAAAACAAAAAAGTGGAGCAATTCGCAGAAAACTAATTGCTTCCATCACAACAGCAAAAAATAATAATTCTTAATTTAAATGAAAATTTAATAAATCAAAATCTTTTGTTCTTGCTTGCTTCGCAAGTCGATATAATTGCTTCGCAATTTCGATATAAATCACTCCGTGATTTTCGATATAATTTGCTAAAGCAAATTTCGATATATTTTTGCAAGCAAAAATGAGAGGATAAGGAGAACAAAACATATGAACAACCTACAACTCACCGCCACAGACATCCGTCTTGGCATAATCGAAGCAGTTTTCGGAGCAAAAAGCGGACATCCGGGAGGAGCTCTTTCAAGCGCCGATATTCTTGCTTGTCTATATTTCAATGAATTAAATATTGACCCGAAAAATCCTAAAATGGAAAACCGTGACCGCTTCGTTTTATCTAAAGGTCACTCCTGCCCAGGACTATACTCTGCTCTTGCGCAAAGAGGATACTTTTCCAAGGATTTACTAAAAACCTTCCGTCATACCGACTCAATTTTACAGGGACATCCCGATATGAAATATATTCCGGGCGTTGATATGTCCTCAGGCTCATTAGGTCAGGGCTTCTCCTGCGCTTGCGGTATGGCGCTTTCAGCAAAAATCAGCGGCAAGGACTATCGCACATACACTCTTGTAGGCGACGGAGAAAGCCAGGAGGGACAAATCTGGGAGTCAATTATGTTCGCTGCCCACTATAAGCTTGACAATCTTTGTATGATTATTGACAATAACGGCTTACAGATTGACGGTAAGGTAAGCGATGTTATGAACACAATGCCATACGATACAAAGCTTAAAGCATTCGGCTGGCATGTAATCGAAATTGACGGTCACAATTATGATGAAATCCTTAACGCATTTAAGGAAGCAAGAGAAACAAAGGGACAGCCTACCGCCATTATTGCAAAGACAATTAAGGGCAAGGGCGTATCATTTATGGAAAATCAAGCCGGTTGGCACGGTAAAGCGCCTAACGAGGAGCAATATTTACAGGCCAAAAGCGAGCTTGAAGCATACAAAAAATCACTTGAAGGGGGTAACAACTAATGGCAGATAAGATAGCAACAAGAGAAGCCTACGGCGATGCGCTTGCAGAATTTGGCGCATTAAATGAAAATATCGTTGTGCTTGATGCAGACCTTGCAGAGGCTACAAAAACTATAAAATTCAAGAAAAAGTTCCCTGAAAGATTTTTTGATTGCGGTATTGCTGAAAATAATATGTTTGGCGTATGCGCAGGACTTTCCACAACAGGCAAAATCCCATTCGCATCCACCTTCGCTATGTTCGCGGCAGGCAGAAGCTATGAGCAGATAAGAAACTCAATCGGTTATCCACACTTAAATGTTAAAATTTGCGCAACTCACGCAGGCATCTCCGTAGGCGAGGACGGCGCAACTCACCAATGCAACGAGGATATCGCATTAATGCGTACAATCCCGGGTTTGGTTGTTATTAATCCAAGCGACGCTATTGAAGCAAGAGCCGCAATTGAGGCTGCAATTAACTATAACGGCCCTATGTATATGCGCTTTGGTCGTCTTGCAATTTCCGTAATTAACGATAATGACGATTATAAATTTGAAATCGGCAAAGCAATCAAAATGGCTGACGGTAACGATGTTACTATCGTTGCTAACGGTATGATGGTTGAGCAAGCATTAATTGCTAAGGATATGTTAAAAGAGGAAGGAATTTCCGCTTCAGTAATCAATATGCACACAGTAAAGCCCCTTGATGTTGATACATTAATCAGCGAGGCTAAGAAAACAGGCGCTATCGTTACAAGTGAGGAGCATAATATCGTTGGCGGTCTTGGCAGCGCGGTTGCCGAGGCGCTTTGTGAGGTCTGCCCCGTTCCTGTAATCAAGCACGGCGTAAACGACGAGTTTGGCAGAAGCGGTCCCGCAAAGGAATTAATCGAGTATTACGGCTTGACTGCTAAGGGTATCGTCGAGAAAGCGAAAATTGCTATTTCCTTGAAATAGCAATTTGTCAGCGACGCAGACAGCTAAATTCGCCTTGTTAATCTAACAATATTAATATTCTAATAGGCGAATTTAATTTACCTTTTGCTTAGCCTTACGGGAATCGAACACATTTGTCTCAGAACGATAAATCCGCGAGCCTTTGTCCGACCTTTGTCTTGAAAGTTTTTTAACTGTCTGCGCCAAAGCTCGAAAAAATTCTCTACGGATTTATTCGCTCTGAGATGCG
>JAFQAM010000161.1 GCA_017416885.1 Clostridia bacterium
CCCATAAAGTTTCTTACATATTCGTGATATAAATAAGCATAAACAGGCACCACATCACCGTAAGGATAGTTAAGCTCAAATCTGTTATCACTCATAAGCAAATTACCAATAAAAGCCTCAGAAGCAGCGCTCTCACATCCAAAAATTATGTCGGACGCTTTGTCATTCCATTCACCAAGAAAATCCTGCATATTAGCAGTCATCCATTTTCCCGGCATAGGCGGATGATTATGCTCCCTTGCATAACACATATATTGACCGCCACCGTGATTTTGGTCAAGAATTTGCGCATAGTCAACACCGCTTTCAAATAAAGGCTTGTATGCTTCATTAAGTATCTCCCTGCCTCTTTTTGATGCAGGACAAATATCATAACCGTATCTTTGATATGGAGTACAGGTTATACCAAGCTCAGGCTTGTTTTCAGGTGAATGACATACTCCCAAAAGAACATTTTCATTCTTTATTTTCTTTTCACAGTTATATGACTCAATCAGCGTGCTTTGCTTAGTATATCCAAAGCCCGAGCAGTAAACACCGATTAAATCACCGTTCTTATGTAGCTCGTCTCTGAACTCATTGAATACATCGACTCCACCGTAGGGCGGCCATACATAAGGAGGCGCCCAAGGTGCAGTTCCTTCCCAATGCATAAGCAGAGACATAATAGAGCATTTCGCCTTATTCTTAATCATATTTAATATCGGTAAAGCATTCCTATACGGAAATAGAGCATTCGGCTCCATTTTGTCCATATCGTGTATTCCTCTTACAGGATATGTAACAATCACGGGCATATCCTTGTACCACTTAGGCAAGCTCTTATTTTCCTTAATCGTCTTTACTCTCTTAGGTAAATTGTTCTCAAACCAACCGCGGTAAATCTCAGCGGCTGATTGCCATTTTCCTGTACAAGCTTCCCAAATAATAGGATAATCCAACTTGAAGCTCTCACCGAAATCAACGCCCGAGTATATTCTGATTTGCATAGCAATACTGTCATTATAACGGTAAAAATCAATGCCCTTAAATGCTCGGCTTTTATCGTGCGCGCCAATATATAAGCCAATATCATCAAATAGATAAGCTAAAAATTGTGAGCATACCATATTAGGAAAAATAAAGTGCGAACCCGACATTGGAAACTCAGGCTCATATCTTGGCATTAGCGTCTCGTCACTTAATAGCGTTCCTTCATTGTAAGGAAATAGAATTTTTCCGCCCCGTTCATCATTTTGTATCAGCCTTGGCATACATACCTTAGGAAACTCAATCCACTCAATAGCATACTCACTCCGTACCTTGCTAACCTCAATCCCCCAAGAAATATTGTTACCACCATTTACACTAACCTTAATGAAAATTTCCCCAAGAGTGTCGCTAAAATACTTGTATTCAATTATATCACCATAATAGCCAACATACTCAGCATCCGTAGAGCTAACAAGATAAGTCCTTGCATCAGTATCACGAAGCCTGATTACAAAAATAGGACATTTATCCACACATACCTCACGGTTTTTGATTTTCAGCGATGAAATAATACCGCTATTAGTATCAATAACTAAATTTATATTCTTACATTCAATTCTTTTCATAATTTACTCCTTAAAGGTTATGTCTTAATTATACACTAAAAGAAATCCATATTCAATATAATCCATTAAATTTAAGTCAAATGTATTTATCAACAATGATTTTATTTATAAATAATGATTTTATTTAATTGACTTGATTTATTTGTTTTTGTATGATATAATAAACAAAATGTGAACAAATTATAAAGGAGGTGAGTGTATGCCATATGCTTACGGTGGAATATTTATTCTTTCTTTAATACTACTACCGCTGTATTTTATGTTTGTGCGTAAAAAGCAAGATGAAAAGTGGCTCTTTATACTGTTCTTATGCGTATCAGTTGTAAACCTTGGCTATCTGTTAATTTCAGTGTCCAAAACAGTTGAATTTGCATTATTCGCAAACAAAATTGCATATTTAGGTCAAGTCTTTGTACCTCTGTGTATGCTTATGCTCATTACTAAGCTTTGTGGCTTTAAGTTCAAAAAATGGATACCTGTGTCGCTAATTTCCTTAGCAACCTTGATTTTTGCACTTATATGTACAACAGGCTACCTTGATTGGTATTATAAAAGTGTATCACTCGGCTTTGAGGCAGGCGGAGCATATCTTATTAAGGAATACGGCTTCTTGCATCCTACTTACCTTATATATGTTCTTGCATACTTTGTAGCATTATTTGTAATCATCGGCATTTCCCTAAAAAAGAATAAGGGAGCTAGACAAAAGCTTGCCGGCTTAATGCTCGTTATTGTTCTTGGCAACATTGTTATGTGGATAATTGAAAAAATCATCATTTGGCATTTCGAGCTCCTTGCAGTATCCTACCTTATGAGCGAATTTGCAATTTTCTTTGTATATTTTCTCTTACAGGACTATATACATGTAAATGATGTTCCAAAAATAACCGCAATTGATTCACATCAGTTAGGTGTTGATATTGCCACTATGCCAATGGATATAAAAATCGGCAAGGTTCTTTTGAATGTCAAGGAGGGCGAGCCTCTTTCATCAAGAGAAAGAGAAATCCTTGAAATGATGCTACAAAATAAAAGGCGTAAGGAAATCGCACTTGATTTACATTTGTCTGAAAACACGGTAAAAACCTATACAAGAACGCTATATTCCAAAATCGGTGTCACCTGCCGTGAGGAGCTTTACGCATTACTATTACAATAGGATACAAAAAATACAACGGACCTGCTCCGTTGTATTTTTTTGCTTTTATCCACACATTCCCAAGGATTTTATAAGCTTTAACCTTACTTTTTACATTTAAATTTTAAAAATCACCCTTTTTTCACCCCTGAAATCACGCAATTTCACCCCTCAAGGGTGTATATACACATGATTATATTATGATAAAATAGAGTCACGATAGAACAACAATTGCCGAAATATTAAAATGGAGGTGGTGAAAATGACAGAGAAGCTAATTCTGTTCGGCAAGTTTGAATTTCCAAGAGTAAACGGTCTTGAATATCTTTTCGATGAGCAAGAACCTATTACCGACTATCTTTTTGTCAACGAGCCCAATGACGGATTTTCAATGTATTTTGAAAAGGATTTTCCCGTTTTCACTGTGCCCGATGATAAAAATCGGGAATACTGTCTGTTTGAAATGAAAAGGCCTAACAGAATAATCAAATTTTTCTGTCCCGAAAAAAGAAAAAATCTTGATTCGGCGGTATGGTACTTCTATATGGAAATCCTTGATGAGAAAGGAAACATGTATTCCTTACCCGGACAGGTAAGAGTTGGCATTGATGGAGCTTGCATTTTACAGGCAAGCAGCAAACCAAAGTTCATTGAGGTGCTTGAGCAGGTCAAATTAGTAACCGCTTAAACATCTAAAATATTTTAAGGAGAAGCAAAATGAAAAACAATCTTAAAAAGCGTAGCCTATACACTTTAATCGTTATGATTATGGTAATAGCGCTTGCATCAATTTTATCATTTACAGTATTAGCAGATGACTTACACAAAATTAACGAAATCGAATTAGAAATCCTTCCACCAATAGCAGGCAACGCCCCTGACCGCTCATTCTCTTCAATAGAGTTAGGACATCCTGACTATAAGGTAGTAAGTGTCAATTGGTATAAGGATGATAAGCTAACAATCGATGACCGTCTCGGTATAGGCTCAAATGAAAATGTATTTGTCGGTGGTCACTCATATACAGTAAAAATCGACTTAGCGCTTAAGAACACCAAATTAACAGAATGGGATAAGCTTGATGGCGAAAATAAATACGCAAACATTAACGCAAAAATTAACGGTCAAAAAGCGACAGTTGAGGATTGCTATCCATCAGCTAATTGGGATAGACTTTGCGTTGTATATAAATTTGAATACATTCCTCTTGGCAAGGTATATGCGCCGGTAGCATTTGTTAATACACCGGTTGCAGGTGAAAAGCAAGACTTAACAGTAAAAACAGGCAATGAATCAGTTATGTATGTAGCAAAAAACAGCGGTCTTGCTTGGTATGTTAACGATAATAAATCAAACGACCTCGGCGAAGGCTGGAGATATATGCAGTCAACAGACACCTATGAAGCAGGTAAATATTATAGAGTAGTTATTCCAATCCAAACACAAGAGGGCTTTGTATTTGATCAAAGCAAAATATTTACACTTGACGAAAATGAATATATTAATGGCTACATTAACGGCAAGCAAGCAAGCTTCCGCTTTGAAAACGACCAAAGAGTAGAGGCAGTATTTGATATTAAATGTCAAGCCAAGGAAATAAACTCCGTAGTTTTCCGTGACATTTTAGCGCCGGCAGTTGGTCAACATCCAAATTACAATATTTCAATCGATATGGATAACCAATATTCACAGTTCATTGATGAAAATTACACATCAAGCGAGTACGGCTTTGTAAACGGCTTGCAGTGGAGAGACACATCAGGCATCTTAAATAGTGACTCTGTATTTGAAGCAGGCGGAATTTACACATTAAGTTTCGCGATCAAGGCAAACTCCGATTACATATTTAACGAATGGCTTGAAGCCAGCTCCAATATCGGTTATGCAAGTGCAATGGTTGATTTACTTGACCCATCATTTGCATTTATAGATGTTCAATTCGCACCGTGTGGCGGAGGCGCAATAACAGAAGTACATATAGGCGGCATTACAAAGCCTGTAACAGGCGCAACCCCTGACTTTGATATCACATCAGGCGAAGGCTATGAGCTCTTTGGTAATGTTAGATGGTACGATATGGTTGACGATGAAACCGCAGTAGAGTTAGACGCAAATTCAAGGTTCCAATACGGTCATAAATACGGCGTTATGGTTGACCTTAAAGTAAGCGAGGGCTTCACATTTGTTGACTACCGTAATATCAAGGGCTTTATCAATGGCAAAGAGGCTACACATGTTGATAGATTATTTGCAGACGATAGAGAAAGCCAATATGTAACAATCGGCATTATTTATGATTGTGAAAAAGCAACAATTTTAAATCAAGAAATCTCAGTAGAAATTCCGTTAGAGGGAAGCAAGCTTCCAACACAAGTAACTGTAAATGGCGACATTGTTGAGATTGTAGGTTTTATGTGGCTAAACGAAGAGGGCACAGCATATAACCTTAATGACTACATCGTTGAGGAAGGAAAGCTATTCACCTTTAATATAGTTCTTTCAGCTAAGGAAGGCTACAAATTTGACCTTGAAAAAACAAAGGTTACAATTAACGGCGAAAGCTCATATATCAATTTAGGAACAGAGGATGCCATTTCCGTAGTTATCAGTATTATTGCAAATAACTTACCTATGTACTCAATCAGCTTCGCACCGGGCGAAGGCGCAGGCAGTATGGACGGACTGATAGTTAAAGATACAAAGGTAGAGCTTCCTGTATGTGAATTTAATGCTCCTGACGGAAAGAAATTCTCACACTGGGAGGATGCTAACGGAACAAAATATCTTGGCGAAATTCAATTAACAGCGGAGAGCCTTGAATTAACAGCAATTTATGTTGAGGATTCAGCAGAGCATACACACATCTACGGCGATTTCTTTAATGAAAAGGATGCAACTCAACACTGGAAGAAGTGCTTGGATGAAGATTGTCCTGATCTTGCAACAGGCGTAACCGAGCAAGGAAACCACAATTACGATAACGATTGCGATATCATCTGTAACGATTGCGGATATGAAAGAAGCGTAAATAATGCAGGAAACCCACTCCACTTTTACGAAACAGAATGCTCACCTGTATGTCCAAACTGCGGTCTTGAAAGAGAGGTAACACATACACCGGGCGAAAAAGCAACATGTCAAAGTGCTCAAAGCTGTACAGTGTGCGGTACAGTGATTGTAGAAAAGGGAGAGCATGTTCCCGGCGAGGAGCCAACCTGTGGCGCGCCGCAAAAATGTACATTGTGTGACGAAATTCTTGCAGAAGCAACAGGCAACCATACAGCGGGCGCAGGCGCAACCTGTACAGAAGCGCAAAAGTGTACAGTATGCGGCATAGAATTATCCCCGGCGCTTGGCCACTCCTTCGGCGTTGAATATCTGAATGACGAAAACGGTCACTATAAGCTTTGCGCTTGCGGTGAAAAGAGCGAGGTAGGCACACACGCAGATAGCGACGGCGACAAGAAATGTGACACCTGTGGCTATAATATGAGTAAGGGATTATCCACAGGCGCAATAATCGGTATCGTTATCGGTGTAACAGTAGTATTATGTGCAGGCGCATTTGCAATTTGGTTCGTGCTCAAAAAGAAAAAAGCACAGAAATAAAAGAAGGAGAGAAAAGCAATGTGTCTTTTGAAAACCCATAGAAAATGGAAAAAGCGTCGCCGTGAAAGAATTTACGAAGGCCCTCACATTGATGGCGGCACTCAAATAAGCAAGGACGAAGGCGCGCCAAAGGAAATAAAATCAAATGTAATTATAGATTTTTCTTGCATTGCTTCTACTCTTACATTAATCGATGAAGAATTAAATTTACCAAGAGGCGTTTATAGCTTTACCGCAAAGAGAGAGAATGACGGAGCCCACTGCACGGTATCGTGCAGTGTAGGCACCGAATCAGGTAAAAACCAAGAAGAGAAGCGTCCGCTATCGGTACTTGACCAAATAGACAATCTATTAAAAAAATACAATGTAGCAAAGCAAAACGGTATTTACTATAAGGTAAGCGGCTTGCCAAACTTTTATGGCTTAAAAATAGATGTAACCTACGATTCAGGCGAAAATCTTTATTGCTACAACAATCAAGACTTAATTTTTTCAAACGATTTTATTAAGGAGCTATTCCAAATTTTTGGCGTAAGCTCAAAAAACAGTATTTAAAGGAGCAACCCAATGGATATTATTAGAATAATAACATCAGGCATTAAAAAGCCAATTTCCTATGTGAAAAATAAATTGCTTGCATCATTATCTAAAAAAGCAACCTTCACATTTGAAAAGCTACCTGAAAGCTTAGAGGAAATGAAAGCATTGCCTGAAATCACAATGGACGATCCGTTTAAAACCGCAGCGCTGACAGTATGCGCATTATGTGTATATTCCAAGGATAGAGAAAAGGGCACCGAAATGCTCAACTTCCTTCGTGGACCAAGACCAATGTCACCAACTGATATCGCATTTTTAAACGATAGATTAATGGATGGCAGGGACTATGTTGCCCGTTCATATTTTGACGGAGCAAAGCCTGAAAATGAATATACACCAAATGTACCGTACACAGTAAAGGTTATTTCAAACCAATATTCAAAGCTTGAAAATGGCAACTATATGAAGCTACTTATAAATAGCGGTGGAGCAGATACACCACGCTCAGTAACATTAAGAAAAACCGGCTCAGGCACTTGGTACCTATGGGAGCAATATTTATTATCCGATATCCGTATACCAAAATCACAGGACGCATGGGCGTAAATTTATAAAATTTTTTAACGCAGAGTTAGGACTTTTTTGTCGTTCCAAATCATGCAGGGCTGGGTCTATCTCTGCTAAGGAGTAATTATGGAATTATTAGGACTTTGGAAATTAAAAGAATTAGTTTCAGTAGATGAAAATGGCTTTAAAATGATAGGTGCTAATGAAATTGAAGCAATGGAGGATAACGAGGACAACCACGAGCTCAAGCAGTTACTTCGTACCGATTTTATCATTTCAAAAACCTCATTAGATCTCTATTACAAGCCACTTAAAAGTGAACTCAAAATGGCAAAAGAAGAGGGTTGGAAAATTACCAAAAAGGGCATTCTTATGGAATCCTTCCCTGCTAAAATAGAAAATGGTCAGCTTATGCTTGATTACGAAAGAACAAACGAGTATTTCCCTGTCGAAATGGACGAGGAAGGATGTATTGCCATATCAGGCGGCATTATGAAAATTCAAAAAGCATAAATAAAAAATCTGCCTGATAATTAAGGTCAGATTTTGCTTACAAGGAGAGAAATATGAAAAATAAAAAGCATATAACCACATTAATCCTACTTACACTACTTTTTATGCTGATTTTTGCAATATCCGTATCAGCAGAGAGTGAAGCTTATCAGCTTTATGTAAGTGGCGTTCAGGTAACAAGTGAAAACGCAGCCGATGTTTTAGGCGACGGCACTGTATCCTATGATAGTGAAACCAAAACACTTACCTTAAATAATGCAAAAATTACCGATTGCTATACATTAGAATTAGGACAAGAGAATACCTGCGTTGGAATTTATACAGCCATTGATAATCTTACCGTTAATTTAGTCGGTACAAATGAAATTGATTTTATTTCTCATATCGAAAACCACAAAGGAAATGTAGGAGGAACTGCTATTTATTCAGAGTGCAATCTTTTAGTAAAAGGTGATGGCTCAATTACATTAAAGGCAGAATTTTCTATTGTTGCAACCGGAAGCATTAGCATTACTGATTCAAGCATATTATCCGGTTCATTTTTCGGAATATCAAATATGTCAGGTGATATCACACTTACTAACGCAACAATTAAAACAGTACCTAATGAAAAATGGGATATTGCTGCACTAATATTTGCACAGTCATCAAATATAATACTTGAAAACACTACCGTTGTAGCCAATGATTATATTGAAATGTCTGTAATCTATACAATGCTTGGTAGCATAACCGTTAATAATTCATCAGTAACCACATCAAGTGTAGGTGCTGCCGCGATATCCGCGGGCTCTATGGAGCAAGGCGCACCAAACCAAACACTCACCATTACAAATTCCGAGCTTAATATTGCCTCTAATATGATGGGCATAGTCTGTGGCGGTAGCTTATTTAAAATGGAAAATGTAAAGGGCAATTTTCAGTTAACCAAGGATATGGCATATGCAATAGTTGCTGTAACACGCCTTGAAATATCAAACTGTGAGCTTGATATTTATGCTGTTCCAATAGA
>JAFQAM010000162.1 GCA_017416885.1 Clostridia bacterium
ATTTCAAACCAAACGGGTTCGATTCCAGTAAGGCTAGCCGTAGTATACCCAGTCGAACTCGTCTGTAACGCAAAATATGTGGCATCTTCCAACAGATAAAGACTTGCCATATTTTTATATGTCTACGCCTTTCTCTATTGAAATCTGCTCACCTATTTTGTGTTGCAGATTGCTTCGCAAATTTCGAGCGAATAAATAGAGTATTAGACAAGACAAAAAAGCGATGTCGATTAAAAAAGCGGCGAGGTTTTTTCGCCATAGTATAGTGCTTTATTTATCGCTCCAAATCGAGTTCGATTGGATATACTACGGCTAATTATTCGGTATAACTCTTTTCCAATAACCGCTACCGGATTTTTTTAATGTCTTTGCATTTTTCTCGCTGTCGGTAACATCAATTTTTTCGCCCTTAGTGTCGGTTTCCTTTGACGCGGCAAACCACTTTTCAGTGTTTTCAAAGACTACCTTATTCACGCCTGACTCATAAAACGCAAGTGCGTGAATTTGGCTTGTGTTAGCAGGAATAGTAATTTCCTTTAGCTTTTCACAGGTGGCAAAGCATAATTTATCAAGCTTTACAAGAGATGACGGCAGCTCCACCGATGCAAGCTCGGTACAGCCTGCAAACGCATTTTCGCCGATAGCTTCAAGATTTTCGTCAGCCTTAAAGCTTGTTAAACGGTCAAAGCCGAAAAATGTATATGGCTTAATTGCGGAAATTTTCTTCAGCTTGATTTCCGTAATTTCCTTGCCCTTAGCATAAAATGCTTCAGCCTCACTCATAGGATTTGCTGTGCTATGCGCAAAATCAATATCGCACCAATTATTCACATTTCCCTTATAGTAAACGCTTTCAAGGCTTTTGCAACCGTAAAACGCGCCCATTTCAATTTTTGTAACTGTCTTAGGAATAGTAATAGATGTTAGCTTTTCGCATTTAGCAAAGCCGCTTGACATAATTGTTGTAACCGTTTTGCCCTCGTGCGTTTTCGGTATAACAATCTCGCTTACCTCTGTTGCCTTACCGCATTTTACTCCGCATTCGTCCTCATTGATATCCACAAACTCAAGTCCCTCTGTGCCCTTACCGCAGGATGACATAAAAACAGTAAATACCAATACCGCTAACGCAAGAGTCAAAATTAAAAATATTCTTTTCATTGCTTTCTCCAAAATTAAAGTTTATAAAATCATTGTATCATATCATTATAAATAAAACAAGAAAAACTTTACATTGTTAGCCTATTATGCTAAAATATCATTAAAGAGGTGATTTTATGAAATTAATGAGCTTTAATACTCAGCATTGCTTAAATTATTTGGAGCAACAGGTTGATTATGAAATAATGGCGAAAGCAATTTTAGATGCGGACGCTGACATTATTGGACTTAACGAAATGTTTGACGGTGGGGAAAATGCAAAATATGGATATCAAATCAAAAAGCTGTCCGAGCTTACAGGCATTGAGAATTACTATTTTGCCAAAGCAATAGACGATTGTGAAGGACCGTACGGCAACGGAATTTTGTCAAAAATCCCATTTAAAAGCATGGAAACTATAATTATTCCCGATCCAAATCCAAAAAGAGTTAAGGGCGGATATTACGAAACAAGATGCCTTTTGAAGGCGGAATTGCAAAACGGACTTTTAGTGCTTATTACACATTTCGGCTTATGCATTGACGAGCAGGAAAACGCAGTAAAAACAATTTTAGAGCATATAAGAAGCGAAAAATGTATTCTTATGGGCGACTTTAATATTGAGCCTGATAATCCGCTTTTAGAGCCTATAAAAGCTAAAATGAGCGACACATCAAGCGGTTTTTGCGAAAATAAGCTATCATTCCCATCGGATAATCCTCGTATTAAAATTGACTATATTTTTGTTAGCCCTGATATAGAGATTGTAAATGCCGATATCCCCGAAATTATCGCATCGGACCACAGACCTCATATAGCGGAGATTAATTTATAACAAAAAGGCACTTCCCTTGAAGTGCCTTTTAATTATGCTGATTTCCTTTTCTTGATTAAATGATATATGTAATAAAAACCGACCAGGTAAACAACAAATGCGCCTACAACCAATAGCGGATAGAAAACAGGGCTACCGCCAACCAAATTGTAAAAGATACTGTACGGTGTGCCGTCATCTTTCATTAAAAACATATAGTTATAATCAAGTATAATGTTTGCCACATATGCTAAAACAGAGAAAACGCCTAAAATTGATAATGTGATATATAAATTTTTCTTTTTAAGGCTAATCATACCGGAAATAGCAATGTAAAGTGATGCAAAGCCGGAAATTGAATGAGTAATGCCTGAAAATACATTATCCATAGATAATACAGGATAGCTG
>JAFQAM010000163.1 GCA_017416885.1 Clostridia bacterium
TGGCTGTAACAGATGGCGAAACAACAGAATATTCATATATGCAGGGCGCAGAACCGAATGAGGGCGAGAATTATTACTTTGTTTCATACAACGATATTGTAGGAAAGCCTTCAACAGAAGAGGTAACACAATGAAATATGTATCACCAAAATATGAAAGATCTGATGTAAAAGCCGAGGATATTTTAACCGCCTCATCAGGCTTTGAAATAACAAAAACAAACTTGGACGAAGGAAAAATCCAATTGGAATTTTCAAAATTATTAGGTTAATATGAGAAAAGAAAAAGCTGTATAGAGTGAAATCTATACGGCTTTTTTCTTTATTAAAAACTAAAAAATGCTATTTAACTGCTTAACTTGCTTGATGAATGATTTTAAAAGATGTATCTAAAAATGTGATTTTAATTGACTAATATTTTAAAGCCGCCTGAAAAGGCGGCTTTTGGTTTTGCTTTGGAATATGCTTATTGACTATAAATGCTTGTTATTCAGCAGGCGGTAATTCTTTGGCGAAATACCGTATTTATTTTTGAAGGCGGTAGAGAAGTAATTTGAGTCTAAAAAGCCACAGTCATACGCGATATCGGTTATGCTTGTTTGCGTATGAGATAGCAAGTGCTTGGCTTTGCTTAATCTTGTCTTGTTTACCTGAGCCTTTATTGTAGTGTTGGCTTCTTTTTTAAACACATATTGAATATATGATGTGGAATAGTTTAATTCGGCTGACAGCAAATCGCAAGAAATCGGTTGCATATAATGCTCGTTAATGTAATGCAGCGCTTTTAAATAAATTTGTTTTGTGACAGAAGGCTCGCTTGCATCATCTTTCAGAGCTTGACAATGCTCATACAGCTGAATAATCATACATCTTAAGGGGGATATAAACCTCATTACATTCTCTAATGTGGGCACTGAGGTTGAAAGCTCGCGGTATAGCCGATTGAAATTCTTATTGCAGGCTTTTGCAATTCGCGAAGCGAATTTTTTTGATTTTTCCAGCTTACCTCTATATCCCGAAATGTTGATGCGCATTATACAGTCATTTTGATAGAAAATAGGTATTACATATTCTTCAACACCTGCATAACAGCAAGAATAAAGAGGCTCGGTTATTACTGTGTCATTCAGCTTGTGCTTGTTCAAAACGCATTTGCCGGCGGTGCTTTCATTTCGCTTGAGAAAAAAGCAGATGCTGTGAATATGGATTTCGTAATTTAGTAATTTGCTTGTAAACGGCTCAAATTTATCACCAAAGCCGCTTAATGATACAAAGTAGCCCGCTTCTCGCAAAAAATCAATATAGTCTAAAATTTCCTTCAAAATATCAGAATCCATATTTTTTCTCCTTGCATTGTTGTTTTTTAAAGAAAACTTGTTGAAAAACAAAGGATTTCTATTGTTTTCAATTATATAATAAAATTGATTGATTGTAAAGGGGGAATTATTTAAATGCAAAATTATATACAGGAAACTAATAATATACCGCAAATTGCCGATGTTGATGTGCTCGTATGTGGCGCAGGTCCTGCCGGAATAGGCGCATCTGTTATGGCAGCGCGGCTTGGCGTATCCGTAATGGTTGTAGAAGCGCAAGGGTGCCTTGGGGGAATTGCAACTGCGGGTATGATGTCACATTGGGGAGGACGCTCATCAAGCAAGATAATGCCCGAAATATGGGATTTGGCATATGAAAAATCAAAGGATATCGGATGGTCGCAGAAAAACGGATGCGGCAAGGATGCAATTTATCACGAAATACAAAAAATCGTTCTTGAGGAAATGTTTGAAAA
>JAFQAM010000164.1 GCA_017416885.1 Clostridia bacterium
GCTTCAATGTCAGTAGGAGATCATTTACATCCGCTTGGCAAAATTGATAAGAGTACATATAATATCATTGGTCACGCATTTGAATATGCTGATAAAATAGAGAAGTATTCTAAAAACACTAAAGCGTATTCTGATATTGCTATGTGGTCAAGCCACAATTCTGATGCAGACATGGGTTGCTCAAAGATGCTTCAAATTATGCATCTTGAATATGATGTATTAGAGTCAGGCGATGATATTTCAAAATACAACTGTATTGTTTTACCTGACTGTGTTAAGCTTTCAAATCAGGACAAATCAAATTTAGTAGAATTTGCTAACAATGGCGGAAAGCTTATAGTAAGCGGAAATAGTGTATTTGATGAACTTGGTATCAAAAGCCTTGGTTCAAACGGCTTTGATTTAGACTATATTGAATGTGAAATAGATGAGATTTGCACACCGTTCCTTGCTTATTCTAATGCAAATAAGGTAGAATGTGACGGCGAGGTATTAGCGTCCCTTCACGAGCCGTATTTCAACCGTAGAGTTACTCATTTCTGCGGTCACGCAAACACTCCGTTTAAAATGGAAAAAGCAAGCTATCCTGCGCTCGTTAAAAAGGATAACATTTTATATTTCGCACATCCTGTATTTTCTGCATATAATAAATCAGGAAACTATATATTGCAAAAGTATATAATGAAGGGATTTAATAATATTTACAATAAATCCTTAAAAATTGAGGGATTACCTTCTTGCGGTAGAGTTAGAATGAGAAAAAGCGAGTTAGAGCATTTCTATGCGCTACACCTACTTTATGCACCGCCTGTTAATCGCGGAAATGTATGCCTGCTTGAGGATTTCCCTGAATTAAATAATATACAGGTTACTTTCAAAATAAGCGAAAAAGTTAAGGCGGTTATTTCTCAACCCGACGGCATAGAAATTCCTTTTGTTCAAGCAGAAAATGAGCTTAAATTTACTGTTGATAAATTTAGCCTACATAAGCTTATTGAAATAAAATATGAATAATTCGTAAATTAGATTTAATATTTAGTTGACATTTTTGTAAAAGTATGATACAATTAATACATCATATATTAAGGAGGATACTTAAATGAAAAATCTTGTTAAAGTAATGGCAGTTATGCTCGTACTTGTTATGGCAGTTGCTTGCTTAGCATCTTGTGGCAAAAAGCTTTCCGGTGAATACAAGGAAGCAATCACAGGCAACATTGTTTACAAATTCAGTGGTAGCAAGTATACTCAAACAATTGACAATATCATCGGTGATGATACTGTAATTGAAGGAAAGTACGAAATTGATGAAGATGCAGGAAAAATCACATTCACATACGAAGTTGACGGTGAAGAAAAATCTTCAACTGAAAACTTTGCTGAAGGTGAAGAAAACGGCGTTAAATACATCAAAATTGGTATTTTAAAGTATAATAAGAAATAATTTTAAAGGAGTCTTCTATGAAGGCTCCTTTAAAATATTAAAAATTAAGCCCCATCTACTTAGATGAGGCTTTTGTATTATAATTCATCAGAATTTGTAAGCTGCCTTGAACAGAGAATATCAAGATTTGCATTTCTTTGTCTTATTTCATCAATGAAAATCTTTTCTTGCTTAGGATCCTTTAATTGAATATCGTATGTAAGCTGGAATATAGTGCCTAAATTCTTAAGCTTTACCTTGATTAATGTATGATTATTTGTGTATTTTTCAAATAAATCATCAAAAATATCTGTATAGTCAAGCTCCTCTGGAATTGAGACCTTAAGAGTTCTGCGCTTTGGACTTGATTCGCCGAATTTAGTTAAAGTAAATATTACTAACATTGCTTCAACAATCAATACAAGAATAATTGCAATATAAATATATCCAAGACCTGTTGTTAAACCGACAGCCATAGCCAAGAAAATTTGAGTAATTTCTTTAGCGGAGCCTTGAGCAGAACGGAATCTTGTAAGCGCAAATACACCGCCAACAGCAACTGCAGCGCCTATGCTACCACTTACCAACATAATAAGTACACAAACGATTGGTGGTAAGATTGCCATTGTAATAACTAAAGTTTTAGAGAATTGGTTTTTATACATATATACAAATGCTGCAATTAAACCAAGAGCAATAGCCACGCCAATGCAAGTGAAAAACATCCACGGCTTAATTATAGTCATCGGCTCTCCAAAGTCATCATATCCTTTATCGAATATACTTTTTACTATCCATTCTAACATTATACTACTCCTTCTATCGGATAATCTTGGGCGATATTTACCTCAGTCATATCAGATTCTATAATATTTTGTTCATATAAAAGTCTTGGATTGCCCGTTGAGATAGGCTTAGCTCCAATTTTTTTAGCTAACATTGTCTTATATGCTGTACCAACCTTGGAAAACGAGGTAGAGTAAACCTTTAATTTTGACAAAAGATTTACTAACCATAGAGGAGCCATTTTTGGTACCTTTATTTCCATGATAACATAGTTATCCGGTAGCAGCTGCTCGCCATATGATCCCAATCTCAGGTCAAGATCATAGTCACGCCAAGTTATATTTTTATCAAAGGTTATTCTTATTTCGCTATTTTCTTTATAGAAAAAAGCAGAGCGATCATAAGAAATATAAAATTGTGGACAAATACCACTGTATAGCTTTAGAAAATAATTAATTTCTTTTGTAATTTGCGTATTTGAATCAATTTCCTGTCCATTGAGATAATCAATGGCTTTTGTATAATTCATATGAATACGCCTTTTATATACAATTTTATTAAATTTTCGTTTAACCTCAACAAAGGCGGTTGTATCATCATTGGGAATACCGTATGTACGAAGTCGAAGCTTTTCTTTGAATACAGGTTTATCTACCGATCTTCTTACCAAAACAAAATCCGGAGTATCGTAATAAATATTACAAATTTTAGTCTCTCCGTATTTATCTGGGTCAAAACGCCTGTCAATTTCCTCCTTGATAGCGAGAAATTGCTCTGGATTTAATAAAAACTTTTTTTCATATCTTTTAAAAGTTACACCAAATGCCATAGTAATCCCTCCTTTATAACATAATTATAATATCATAATATTTTGAATTTGTCAACCAATTTGAACAAATTATATACATTAAAACGCATAAAATATGTTAATTTCAACAATATGTATTGCATACTATTCATATTACATATTTATACTTAAAAAATCTTTAAACCAAAAAGCACGATTAATTTTGAAATCGTGCTTTTTGGTTTATTTTAAATTCATCATGCTTGAAACATTATCTGTCATTGTGTTTGAAATAGTCTTCATTTTTTTCGCCATTTTTTTATTGCCTGCCACAAGCATAGTTGCTGTAGCTCCTATTGCTAAGCCGATTGCCATTCCCTTTAAAATTGTACTGCCTTTGCTTTTTGTTTTATTGCTCATAATTTTTCTCCTTTGTTTTTATTTATTATTTTCACATAGAGAATAAAAAATACAATTTTTGAAAATATTTTAATGTTTATTAATCGCGAAACTTCATAAAATAAATTTGCAAGGAAGGTGAACTAATGAAAAAATATTCATTAAGCATTTGTACAATATTTTTGCTGTTGTTATTTTCTATGAATATTAGTGCATCTGCTTTGTCTTGGTATTGTAAAAGAAACAATTGTCATACTCAACCAGAATTAGGCAACGATTTAAAAATAGCAGAAAACTATGATGTATATTGGTGCGATAAAAATCACACATCTATGCTTGATGATGATAAGGTGATATATTTAACCTTTGATGCAGGATATGAAAACGGTAATGTTGAAAAAATACTTGATGCGCTTAAAGCAGAAAATGTTACGGCAACCTTTTTTATTCTTGATAATATGATAATTAAAAATTGTGATATTGTGAAAAGAATGATTGAAGAGGGTCACACGGTTGCAAATCACACATTAAAGCACAAGGATATGAGTAAGATTACTAACATCAATGATTTTGAAAACGAGTTATCATCCCTGGAAAAGCTGTTTGAAAAAGAATTTGGAGTAAAAATGGCTAAATACTATAGGCCTCCCGAAGGAAAATTTACTGAAGCAAATTTGAAATACGCGCAGGATTTAGGGTATAAAACAATAATGTGGTCATTTGCATATGCGGACTGGGATAACAGCAATCAACCGTCATGTGAATATGCTTTAAATAAAATTTTAAATAATGTTCATAACGGCGAGGTGATGCTGCTTCATCCTACATCCGCTACTAATGCAGAAATAATGCCTGCATTAATCAAGGAGCTTAAGAAGCAAGGATTTAGATTTGGTGATATGGATGAATTATGTGCATTCTAAGCTTAAATCAATATTTATATTGTGCTTAATATTTTTGTTTTTAACCTCAATGAATTTTAAAGAAAATAAAACTGTTTATAGCTCAAATTCTAAAAGTAATAACAAAATAGCTTTAACCTTTGATGATGGACCTCATCCTAAAATAACACCAAAAATTTTAGATTTGTTAAGTAAATACGGAATAAAGGCAACATTTTTTGTCATAGGAGTCAATATAGATAATTATCCTGAGCCATTAGGGCGAATTGTATCCGAGGGACATGAAATTGGTAATCATACAAATTCTCATACGATATTAAAATCTGTTGACAAAATGAAAATTTTTGAGGAAATCAAGCATTGCGAGGATAAGATTTTAAAAGCGACAGGAGTTCAACCAAAGGTATTAAGACCTCCATGCGGAATGTACGATGAAGAATTAGTAGATATTGCAAATCTAAAAGACTATAAAATTATTTTGTGGAATATTGACACACACGATTGGGCGCATATGTCTAAATCAAAAATAATAAATAGTGTTTATAAAGAGGTCAAGGGTGGAGACATTATTTTATTTCATGATTATATTTCAGGCGAAAATCATACCATAGAAGCACTCGAGGTATTAATTCCAATGCTTTTGCAAAATGGTTATGAGTTTGTTACGGTGAGTCAACTTTTACAATACTAAAAAGCACACTACCCGAAATTCGGGTAGTGTGCAAATTTTATATACTGTTTGTGTCAGTATTAATGACTGTGTCTTCGTTTAAATCAGAATAATCCGCTTCTTCGTCATCATAGTCAATTTTATAAATAAGTCTTTTTCTGTCCTTTTCATCAACCATATATTGTAAAATAACAGGATAAGACGCATAAACACCGATAAAGTCACAAATTGCTATGGTGATAATGAACGGCAGTAATACGCCAAGAGGCATAAATATAACAAAAAGAGCATAGTTAAGTAAAATAACTGCTATTACGCCGAGCATTGCCATTAAATTTCGTTTTATTCCTAAAATTACAAAGAAAACAGAGTTTTTTATTATGTGCTTAAGCTTTAAATCAAAGGTGAATGTCATAATATATGCATAGTTTCTTATAAACGAATATACTATCAGCATAGCTATTGTAAAGAAGAACATAATATTATCCATTGTGCTTCTGCCGTACGCATTAAATAAAACATAAATGTTATAGCAAAACATTCCTATAAAAAGAGTGTCTATAATACCGAGAATTAATGCTTGCTTTAAATTTCTTTTAACTACATAGAAAAAGTCAGAAAGAGGGAAGACTGCTTCACCGCTCATTACATTTCTATAAATATATGT
Organism: Clostridia bacterium; assembly: GCA_017416885.1. Classification (GTDB taxonomy): domain Bacteria; phylum Bacillota; class Clostridia; order Oscillospirales; family CAG-272; genus RGIG2000. The sequence continues at coordinate 5,635 of JAFQAM010000164.1, forward strand.
TGTACCGATTTTAGTAAAGCCCAATGTAAAAATCACAAGTGCGCCAAGGACGAAAAATACAATTGTGGGAGTATTAACCACGGTAGTTTCTGTGTGTATACCGAATAAATTCGATAAAACTGATGTTTCTGCGGTGTTTTCAAATTTTGTTGCACCATATACAGGCCCCCAGGATTGATATAGAGGGGCTGATGCGGTTTCACTAAGAAAACCGGAAAGCGCGATGAAAATAAAAAACAGAGGGAAATTTCCAAAAACAAAAATCAAGTTTGCGCTTAATAGCTTTCCAAGCTTTTTCCACAAAACCTTAAAAAAATTGGCGATATTTGGTTTTTCTAATGCGTTAACATCTAATTTATCATTATCCTTGTTTGCGCCCTTAAAATACCAATCAAAGATGTTGAACCTTTTCTTTTCACTCATTATAATATCCTCAATTCAATTTTGATAATTCGTCAGCTCTGTCAGCGCAGGCCTTCATTGCCTTGAATACAATTTCACAAAAAGCGTTATTTTCAAATTCAATCAGAGCCTTTTCGGTAGTTCCTTTTGGGGATGTAACCATTTTAATCAATTCGTCAATGCTCATATCGCTATTTAATACCATATTAGCAGAGCCGATTAAGGTGTTACATACCATTTTTATAGCATTTTCGTTATCAAATCCTAATTTATTAGCACCATCAACTAAAGCTTTAACGAATAAATATACATAAGCAGGGGAGCTGCCTGTAAGAGCGGTTACATTATTTATATCTTTTTCTTCAACAGCTGCAACAAAGCCGGAAGAGGAGAATATATCGTAAACAGTTTTGAACTCTTCGTTTGACAAAAGAGAGTTTTTGCACAAGCCTGTAGTTCCTTGACCGATTAGCAAGGGAGTATTTGGCATTGCTCGTGCAATTTTCACATTTCCCAAAACCCTTTTAATTGATTCAATAGTTATTCCGGCGCAAATTGATACAAAAACTTTATTTTTGATATCCTTACAAGATTTGATTTCTTCTAAAACATCTTTAATATTTTGCGGCTTAACGGATAAAAATATAAAATCAGAATTATTAATTGCTTCTTTAATTGAAGTTGCGTGAATACATGCTTCATTGAATTTTTGATATTGTAGAATATTTTTATCATATAATGTGATATCGCTTGGATTTGAAATGCTTGACGATAAAATACCGCCAACAATTGCAGATGCCATATTACCGGCACCGATAAAAGTAATTTTTTTCATAGTACACTTCCTTTAAAAACTTATGGTTATTTTAACACACTTTTTATTTTATATCAATAGGAAAGAAAAATTAATTTCAAATAAATATTGACTAAAAAAGCAAATTGATATATAATCATAGAGAAAAATTGTTTTAGGAGATATCATGAAATTAAGCTTTTTGTCAAGACTGTTTGGTGGAAACATGCCAAGATTTGAGTCTGAAAGATTAAAATTTAGAGCAATAAAAAGAGGCGATTTAGAGGATATTTTTGAATACTCCAATAATTCACAAACATCGCAGTATCTGCTTTGGTCTCCTCATCAAAATATTTTTGTGACTCAAGAGTTTATAGATATAGTACTATCTAAATATAAGTCGGGCGAATATCATGATTGGGCAATTGTTTTAAAGAAAAGCAATAAAATGATTGGCACATGCGGATTTACAAGAATTGATGAAGATAATAAAACAATAGAAATCGGTTATGTCATAAATCCAACCTATTGGGGAAATGGTTACGCCACGGAAGCGGTGAATGCAATTTTAGAATTTGCATTTACTGAGCTTGACATTAATAGAGTAGAAGCAAGATTTATGGCAGGTAATGACGCAAGCTTAACCGTTATGAAAAAAGTGGGAATGACATTTGAAGGATATTTAAGAGATGCAGCTTTTTCAAAAGGGCAGTACAAAACAATTGGCGTTTCTTCAATTTTAAAGCGTGAATATTTAGCAATGAAAAAATAAGCCGTTTTTGCGGCTTATTTTTTTATTTTGTCATAAATACAAATAAAATGATA
>JAFQAM010000165.1 GCA_017416885.1 Clostridia bacterium
ACATATGCTCTTGTAGCAGCAGCGAAAGCTAATTGACATTCTGTATTAACATTGATCTTAGAAACGCCAAGAGAGATTGCTTTCTTAATCATATCTTCAGGAATACCTGTACCACCGTGAAGAACTAATGGCATATCACCAACCTTCTCAGAAATAGCAGCTAAAACATCAAAGTTAAGACCTGCCCAGTTTGCAGGATACTTACCGTGAATATTACCAATACCTGCAGCAAGCATTGTAACACCAAGGTCTGCAATTTGCTTGCACTCATCTGGGTCAGCACACTCACCAGCACCAATAACGCCGTCCTCTTCGCCACCGATTGAACCAACCTCAGCCTCAAGTGAGATGCCGAGCACGTCACAAGCATTTACAAGAGCCTGTGTCTTTGCGATATTTTCCTCGATTGGATAGTGTGAGCCGTCAAACATTACAGAAGAGAAGCCTGCGTTGATACAAGCCTTAGCGCCCTCAAATGAACCGTGGTCTAAGTGAAGAGCAACAGGAACAGTAATGTTAAGGCACTTAATCATACCCTTAACCATTCCAACGATTGTGTCATAGCCACACATATACTTACCTGCACCCTCAGATACACCAAGAATAACAGGTGAGTTAAGCTCTTGAGCTGTTAAAAGAATAGCCTTTGTCCACTCAAGGTTGTTGATGTTAAATTGTCCTACGGCATATTTGCCTGCTTTTGCTTTTTCAAGCATTTCTTTTGCTGAAACTAACATTTTAATTTCTCCTTTATTTTATAACAAAATTTTTATCGCGTATATTGTACACTATTTTAAAGAAAAATGCAATACTTTTTTAAACATTTACAGTTATAATATACCCATTTTCTATAATAGTAGAACAAACCTCTTTTGTTGAATCAATTTTTAATGCTTTCATTAATCCGCAACCAAGCCTTTTTCCAATCGCTTCCTTGCAGGTCCAAAGCCTTAAAAATTCCTCATATGAATATCCGCAATTTTCAAGCAAATCTATTTCACCGTCAACAAAAAATCTTTCAGCCATTTCCTTTATTTTGTCTCTTGGTATAAGCTTTTCGCAATCTATCCCACATTCCTTATCGCTAATCACACAGCAAACAAGACCGTCAGTATGTGATATGCTAAAATGTATGTCGCAATTTTCAATATAAGGCTTTCCTGATTCCGTTTTCTTTATTTCATAGCCCGAAATACCTATTTCATTTAGCTTTTCATCAAGCAAGTCATAAGCGCTGCTGTGCAAAATTTCAGATTTTTTTCTGCTGCTTAAATTATTTTCATAATCAACAAATCGGTATTCAATTTTTAACAAAAAATCACCTTCTTTTAAATAATTTTAGCACATTTTCATAAAAATTTCAAATTTTTATTGATTTTTTTGTAAAAATAGTATAAAATAGAATATACAAAAATAATGACAATCGTCAGATATTCAAGGAGGCTTTATTATGAGCGACAACATTATAGTAACAATAGCACGCCAATACGGTAGTGGAGGACACGCAGTAGGAAAATTAGTTGCCGATAATTTCGGTATGGCATATCACGATAAAAGCCTTATTGAAAAATCAGCGCAAAAATTAGGCGTAAGCGAGGAAATGCTCCAAAGCGCCGACGAAAAAGCAACGCCAAGCTTTCTTTATTCCATTGCCACAGGCAACTACGATGTTTATCCACTCTCAATTAATTTCGCACCCTACGAAATGCCTATAAACGATAAGCTTTTCAATCTCCAAGCCGATATTATAAGAGAGGAAGCAGAAAACTCCTCTTGCGTAATAGTAGGCAGATGCGCTGACTATATTTTAAACGGAAGACCGAAGCTTGTCAAGGTATTTATATATGCCGATATGGACTCTCGCGTAAAAAGAGTAAGCGAGCACCACGGCATAAGCGAGCAGGATGCAAGAGTATTAATTTATAAAACCGATAAAAAAAGAGCCAACTACTATAATTATTATACCTCACTCAAATGGGGCAAAAGCGACAACTATAACCTGATGCTTGATACAAGCAAAATCGGAGTAGAGGGCGCAGCCAAAATTATCGGCGAATACATCAAAATCCTACAAAATCAATAGTAAATTAAAAAGCTACCAACCTTGGTAGCTTTTAAATTTATGTACAATTTTTAATTAGTTAGCGTTAGCCTCGATATACTCAGCAACATCACCAACAGTGATAAGCTTATGAATGTCATCCTCGCTGAACTCAATGCCGAATTCATCCTCACAAAGAAGAACTAAATCTGCAAGGTCAAGAGAGTTAATGCCAAGGTCATTAGCAAGCTCTGCATCCGGTGTGATATCGTCAGGATTAAGTGAAAGCTCCTCAACTAAAATGTTCTTTAATTTCTCAAACATAATTATTTCCTCCAAAATTTAATGAGATGTCATAAAACTACTTTAATATGATGCGTCATACTTATTATAATCTTATGATATTCGTTTTAGTCCAAAATATTTTTAACTTATTTTGGCTCGTGTTTTTTGAGTTAAATGCCTTAATAATTATATATGTTTTGTCGCTTTATGTCAATAGTCAATTTGCACAAAATCGCGAATCCAAATTTAGTACAAATTAACAAAATGTACATATTTTGTTGTATTTTTCCTAATTTTCGTCGCCTTTATCCGACTTTTTGCTTATCTTAACATGGGCTAACGGATTGTTGTTTATTGCATCCTCCATACCCTTGTTTGACACATGCGTATAGATTTGAGTAGTGTTTAATTGCTCGTGCCCAAGAATTTCCTTAAGCACTCTTACATCCACCTTGCCTGTCTGATACATAAGCGTCGCCGCCGTATGACGAAGCTTGTGAGTAGAGTAGTGCTTATAGTCAAGTCCCGCTAACTCTAAATATTTGTAAACCAACCATTGTACAGTTTTATTGCTCAGCCACTTATATTGCTTACTGATAAATAAAGCATTTGTATTAAGCTTCTTGTATTTTTCATCCCGTCTTATTTTTAAATATTTCATAAGCGCATCACGGCAAGAATCATTTAAATAAACAATTCTTTCCTTGTTACCCTTACCAAGCACACGAAGGGAGCGAAGCTCTCTGTCAATATCATTAAGATTTATGCCCACAAGCTCCGAAAGACGCATACCGCAATTTAAAAATAGCGTAATAATACAGTAATCTCTTTCCTTAGTCTTAGATTCCGTATCACTTTCAATAGCATTAAGCAAAGCAACGCTCTCCTCAATAGATAAAAACTTAGGCAGCGATTGCTTCTTTTTAGGCGCTTCAATATCAATAGCAGGATTTTGCTCCATCAGCTTTTTCTTTTGACAAGCATACTTATAAAAAGCCTTAATTGCAGAAAGCTTTCTTGATTTTGACGAAGCATTGTTTCTTCTGTCAATCGAAACATAAATAAAGAAATCATAAATTTCATCTGTCGTAACCGAGCAAATAAAATCCTTATCCAAATTACTTATATCAATTTTCTCAAAGAAATCAGAGCTCACATCAATATCATTTCTTTTAGCATAAACATATCTGAAAAACAAACGCAAATCAGAAAGATATTCATCAATAGTTTTCTGCGAGCAGCCTTGAATAGTAAGCTTATACGATGCAAAATCCTTTGTAAGAGGCGGCATAGTCTCAATAGGAAACTTAAAAGCCATAAAATCCCCCTTTAATATATATTGCATTTCTATTCTATCATAAAATATAACTCTTTTGTATCAAATATTTAAATTTTTTACAATAATATTGAAATTTTTATTTTTATATTATATAATTAATTAAACAAAAAGACAAAACAAGAAAAGGAAACAGAAAAATTGAACTACGCAAAGGAAAACAAAAGCCTTATTTCAAAGCTTATAATTAACCATATCGCCATGTCTGTTTTCGGACTTATAATGGCAATAGTAACTCGCTTTTTAGCCAACCGTAACGGAGGCAATATGACTCTTTACTACATAGTCGGCATTCTTGCCATATTGCTTTACGCAGTAGTATTATATGTGAATTTTTGGGAAAAGGGCGCAAGCGACAAAATAAGAGTTGACGGCGGCAGAATGAAGCTGAATATCTATAACGGATTATGGATATCCTTCCTTGCCAATATTCCAACAATAATATTCGGTATTTTCGCCACAATTAATTGCTATGTTGAAAGCAATTTCACAGGCTACTTAGCAGCTATCTCACCGCTTTATAACGGTATGTACACAATGCTCACTGACACAAAGGGACTTGGCTTAGGCACATATTTCCCACCAATCTTTATTTTCCTCTGTGTCCCTGCATTACTGATCAGCTTCGTATCCTACATCTTAGGCGTCAAGGGCTATAAATGTCTATTCCCCGAGCCAAAGAAAAACCAAAACCAAAAGCTGCAATAATATAGCGCCACAATCTGCACCCACAACCAACACAAAAATCCGACCAATAAAACTCAGCGCTCAACCAAACAACACAAAACGACACAAACAGCCAAAAGCTATTTGTGTCGTTTTTTAGTATTATTTCTTTTTTCTTATTTTAATCGAGCCGTAATCAACAATATCATTCCAGCCGCTATTGTCAGTATCATTCCATTGATGAATAATTACTTCCTTAGAGCCGTCCCAACTTACAGTATATTTGCCATACTTATAGCCAACAATACTGTCATTTTCGGTAATGAAGCATTCCTCTGAAAGTGATTCACTTTCGTAGCTATACTTAACATCATCAATACCGCCGTCATTGCGAGCCTCTAAGCCGTATGCGCTTGATGTGTAAATCTCAAATTTTGAAATAGCCTTGGCTATTTTCTTTAGTAAAGCATCGCTCATTGTAAACTACCTCAATCCTTGTTTTTTCTTGCAATAATCTTTTCATCAATTTTTCTGAAAACAGAGAACAAAAGCGGATAAACGCAAACTGCAAAAAGTACAATAATCATATATCTGAACGCATTTGCAACATTATGCCCATTAAATATTAAATTAAGCACAGGCTTAACTCCCGCCTTGATTCCAAGCACCAAGCCAAGACCTAAAGCAACCTTAATAA
>JAFQAM010000166.1 GCA_017416885.1 Clostridia bacterium
GTATTCGCAGTATTAAAGGATAAGCTTGGCGAAAATGATATCTTTGATAAGGACGGAAAAGCAATTGCAAACGCAGTTGTAGCCGAGGTTTCAAGCAACAATTATGTAGCTGTTGAATTTAAAATCACAGGCTTCACCGATGAATATAAGGACTTAAAGCTTGCTATGGGCGTATATGTTATTACAACAGATGACGAGGGAAGCGAGTATTCATATCTCCAGGGCGGCGAGCCAAACGAGGGCGAAAAATACTTCTTTGTTTCATATAACGATGTAGCTAAAAAGTCTACTGTGGCATAATGTAGAATAAAATATAAATAACCTATTGCGTTAAGCAATAGGTTATTTTATATGTTAGTGTATTTTTTTAGATTTTGTTTTTTCTCTTTTAAAAACAGAGGGCGTAACTCCTGTTATCTTCAAAAACATTCTGTTGAAGGTATTAATTGATGAAAAACCGCATTTTGCGGCAATTTCGGAAATAGAGCCTTGATTATTTATTATTAAGGTTTTTGCATAATTGACTCTGTACATCGCTAAAAATGTTCTGAAATTTACGCCTGTAAGGGATTTTACCGCAGAGGAAAGATATTTTTCGTGATAGCCTAAATCTCTTGCAACATCCGAAAGATGTATATCCTCGGTGAAATTCCTTGAAATATAATTTATAATCAAGTAAAAAATCCCCATATTCGGCAAAAGCTTATCCTTAGGAATTAAAGAGCCACATTCAAGCATTTTATCTAAAATAATATTTAATAAGCCGCTGAGCTTTACGGTTTTATCGCCGCTTGTGCTGTCAAGCTCCTGAATTAATTCTGTGCTATCGGAAAAATCAAAAATAGGATTTTCAAATTTTTTCTCCTTCATCAGCGAATAAAAAAATGGCGCAAAATCATTTGAAAACACAACGCACATAACAGAGGACGGAGCATGACAGCGACATTCGTGTAGCTGATTCGGGCCTATGAAAATCAAATGATTTTCGGGAACAGTATATTCCTTTCCGTCAAGTGTCATATAAAAAACGCCCTTTTTGGTGAAAACAAACTCGCTGTATTCGTGTAAATGCGTAGGCACGAACCAATCCGAGTGATGATTATTTTTGTAATCATAAGCGTTTCCTATGTTTTCAAATTGATATATAATCATATAAAAGCCCCCCACAAATCTTACCTTTTGACTATATATTATCATATTATTGGTGGAAAATCAATATTTTTTGATGTATAATGAAATTAGAAACAGAAAAATAACAAATGATTTTATATTTTAAATATAAATTTATTAATAATTTTAAGGAGAAAAAGCAATGAAAAGAAAAGCTCTTTTAATTAGCATTATGATGGTAGCGCTTGTATGTATGCTTGCAGTATCAGCGCTTGCCGATGATTTAATCGCGAATAAAACCGAAAGCGATGAATATGGCACTATCATTCAGCTAAGCAGTGATCCCGGACTTGACAATGCAAGCAAGTATGTATCCACATTAAAGAAAATCAACGATGACGGCACAGACACCGATGCTTTATGTATTTTAACAGACGGAGCATATTTCTATGTTTTCCCCTCATCATATATTGTTAACGAAAGGGAAGACGGTAAATTTGACCTATACGCGGGTACAGATTCAAATGCAGGCCTTGCGCAAGCGATGGTTGAGTTTAATACCGCTATGAGCACAAGCTATTATGCAAGCTATGTATTAAGCGGTAGCGGCGCAGGCAAGCGTATTTCTGAAATTGTTCGTTTTGAGTTTCCAAGCGATGTAACAAGCGTAAGCGATAGCTTGTGCTGTATGAGAAGCTATCCAAATTTAGTAGAGGTCAGATTTAATTCTGAAATCAATCTTTCAAGCGCAGGCGACTTATTCAAAAGCAGCTCATCGCTACAAAGGGTAGTTGGCTTTGAAAATGCAAATCCAAACCTCGCAAAATCGATGTTTATAGGATGCTCAGCCTTGGAAAGCGTCAGCCTTCCGTTAGATATTACAAGAATTCCTAATTCTATGTTCTGGGGATGTAAATATGTAACAATTGACAATCTTGCGGAATGCAAGCAGTTAACTACCATTGGACAAAGCGCATTTCAGGATACCGGTTTTCTTGTGATTACATTGCCTGATTCTGTTACAACAATAGAAAAGAGCGCATTCCAATCAGCATTTAAGGAAGGTAACGGCGGCTCAATTACCATTAATCCGACATCACAACTTACAACCATTGGCGAAAGCGCATTTGAAGACTGCCGTAAGCTGAAAAATATATATATTCCATCTACTGTAACAAGCATAGGAAAAAAAGCATTCACAAAGAATTACGCATTAGAGACAGTAGAGAATTTTGAAAATTGTAAAATAACTACTCTTGAGGATGGCACCTTTACATACGCAACTGTATTAAGCAGCCTGAAGCTTCCAAAAACAGTTACCGTAATTGGCGCAGCATTTGCTGATAATAACAATCTTGGATTAGTATATATTCCAAGCGCAGTCACATCTATTGCTGATACATTTACAGGCGGCAAGCCGACAAATGCCGTATACATTTATACAGGCAAGGATGCAAGTGTTCTTTCTGCTTGCGCAAAGCTTAATAATGCGCATGTAATGCAAGCAAGTGAGTATGACGAGACAGCCACATATACAGGCATCAATCTTGTTGTGGGATATAGCGAATGCTTAGCATACAATAACGGCGTACACGACGAAAGCGTAGTTGATAATATTGTATTTACCACATATTACGATGATATTGCAGTATCATATAAATGCGCATTATGTGATATGAAGGTAAAAACAGAAATAATCCCTGAGCTTTTTGCTTGCCTTGGCTTCTCAACACCTGAAAACGGCAGAGACGGAATTGCAGTAGGCTATACAATCAATATTGAAGCTATCAAGGAATACGAAAAAGCATCAGGTAAGACATTAAAATACGGCGTATATGCAGTATTAAAGGATAAGCTTGGCGAAAATGATATTTTTGATAAGGACGGAAAAGCAATTGCAGACGCGGTTGTAGCCGATATTTCAAGCAACAATTATGTAGCCGTTGAGTTTAAAATCACAGGCTTTACAGACACATATAAGGACTTA
>JAFQAM010000167.1 GCA_017416885.1 Clostridia bacterium
GACTTTATTTATTCTATTGAAAGATGTGATGATAATTAGGATATAGGATATAGGATCTAGGATATAGGATGTAGGATGTAGGGAATGAAAAAGCAAGTGCATTTTGCACTTGCTTTTATTGTTTTTGGTTGTCGATGCAGATTTCTGTAAGAGTGTCGCCTTCGTAGGAAAGCTTTAATGTGAAAAAGTCGGCGCGTTTTTCAAGAAGGTCAAGGAAAACATGGTCACCCTCCCACATTGGGAGCGTTTTTAATGTGGATTTATCGTACCAATTAAGATCGCCCTCGTCACACTGACAAAGTGTGCCTGTAAATTCGGTTGAGGTAAAAAGGTGCATTTGCTCGGTTTCGTATTTATCGGACACAAATGTGACAATGCCGCGGTATTTTGGTACCATTATAAGTCCCGTTTCCTCTCTCACCTCGCGTATAGCGCAATCGTAGGGGCTTTCCTTTTCCTCAAAATGTCCGCCGACGCCCATATATTTGCCTTGGCTTCCATCATTTTTCTTGTTGCCTCTATGGATTAAGAGATATTTGCCGTCCTTTTCCAAATAGCATAATGTTGTGTTTTTCATATAAAATATACTTCCTTCATTTCTATTGCGCCCTCGCCCTCGTAAATCAGGTAGAGTGGATATGTGCCGTTTGGTATTTGTACATTAATTTCGGCTTTAGTCCAAGCTTCCGCTTGTTTCAGGTCAATCTCAGCAATTTTTTCGCCGTTTTCTGATATTTTGATTATTAGTGTGCCATTTGGCGCTTTGTAGCCGTTACGGTACTCTATGCCGATTTTTTGAACATTTTGAAAATCAAAATATTTATAGCCGATTAGTGTATTTTGTTCAATTTCGGCAATGTATCTGTCCTCGCCTTTATTGGTGATGTGCGGATAGATACCGTGACATTCATCGTGGGGCATATTTCCGTTTGTCAGGTTGCAGCAAATTACGGCTGGGTATGCGCCTTGCGCTTTTAACGGTCCGTTATTCAGTCCGCTTGTGGTGATTTCTACCTGTTTAAAGCTACCGTCATTTTCCATTTTGATTTTTTCGGCGCAGGCTTGGCGTGAATAGTCGTTTTTATGAGTTTGACGATGATAGAAAATGTAGTATTCTCCGTTTATGTACTCAATGCTTCCGTGATTATTGCCCGTTCGAGCAAGGCGGTCCTTGGGAAGTCTGCCGTTTAATTCTATATCACCGTTGGAGATTAGTGTGCCGCCAAAAACGAAGTCCTTATCGGGATATTTGCTTGTTGCATAGCAAATTTCGTGGTTGCATTCTCTTGGGGAATAGATAAAATAATAGGTGTCGCCAAATTTTCGCATTGAGCTTGCTTCAAAGAAGGTATGTCCCTCGAAGGATGTATTTTTGGTGTCGCTTGGCAAAAGCTGACGGGGCTTGTGCTTGACTGTAATCATATCGTCTTCAAGCTCTACATATGCGGACACATAGGGGTTTGAGAGGATTTCCTCAGTTGTTTTATCGTGGAACGGTCCTTGGTCCTCTAACGGCAGCTCATTTCCAAAGCTGTTAAAGCCGTAATAGAGGAATATTCTGCCGTTATCGTTAAATACGCCGGGATCGAACATTAAAAAGTCTTTAACTACCGTGCCGTCCTTATATTGCACATTGCCTAAAAATTCAAATTTACCACAGGGTGTATCGCATACAGCTACGCTCATTATCCAGCTTGCCCAAGATTTTGTTTTTGTGCCGCCTGCAAGTGAGTAATAGAGGTAGTAGCGACCGTCATTGCCTCTTACCACATCGGGGGCGTACATATATGGGTGGTTTTCGTAGTTTGGATCTTGCTTTGCGCTATAAATAACGCCCTCATATCGCCAATCAGTTAAATCATCTATTGGCGCGGAATATGTGACATAGTCAAGCATACAAAATGCTTCTCCGTTTTCCTTATCGTGGGAGCCATAGATATATACTCGTCCGTCAAAGACATGAGGCTCGCCGTCGGGAACATGCTCGTATAATGGTAAATATGGGTTATATATTTGCTTCATAACACACTCCAAAATTTTTATATAAATATTTTAGCATATTATTGTTTACATTTCAATAAAGTAGTGATAAAATAATTATATCTTTTATTTTGTGAGGTTTATTATGTTAAATGTTATTCGTGGCGTTAAAAATGAAGCGCCATTTAAATATTTTGAGGAAATTTCTAAAATTCCAAGAGCTTCGGGAAATGAGGCTGAGGTTGCAAGCTATTTAGTTGAGTTTGCAAAGGGATTAGGTCTTAATTATTATAAGGATAGCGCGAACAATGTGCTTATTATAAAAAATGCAAGTATGGGCCGTGAAAATGATGAGTCTATTATGCTTCAGGCGCATACTGATATGGTGGCTGAAAAGAATGTTTCAACCATTCACGATTTTTCCAAGGATGAAATTAAGCTGATACAAGAGGGAAATATTTTAAGGGCAGACGGCACAACTCTTGGCGCAGACGACGGTTTTGGTGTTGCTATTATGATGGCGGTGCTTGCTGATACTACTATTTCAAATCCGAAAATTGAATGCTTATTTACTTCAAGTGAGGAAATCGGTCTTGTTGGCGCATCTAAGTTTGATTATAGCAAAATTGAGTCAAGAAGAATGATAAATCTTGATTCTGCCGAGGAGGATACCGTTATTATCGGTTGTTGTGGCGGTATAAGAACTGAGCTTACATTACCTGTTAATTTTGAAAGCGGTGATTTTAAGTGCTACAAGGTAACTATTGGCGGTCTTTGCGGCGGTCACTCCGGTGAGGATATTGACAAGGGTAGATTAAATGCGCATATTTTAATGGGCAAGCTTCTTAGCGCGGTAAATGATAATTCCAAAATTCGTTTATCGTATATTAGCGGCGGAGATAAGGATAATGCTATTCCAAGAGAGTGTGAAGCTATTTTTGCTTGTGATGCGATTGATATTGACCTTGAAAAATATGCCCGTTCATTTTTGAGAGCTTCTGAGGATGATGGTTTATTTGTAAAATGTGAGGCGGTAAGCTTTAACAGGGCAATGAGCTATGAGGACACTGAAAAGGTTTTGAAGGTTTTAGGCTTACGAAATGCTGTTATGTATTATCGCACGGTAGCACCGATTTTGCCTGAGACATCAAGAAATTTGGCAAGAATAAGAACAAATGAAAATGAGATTGCAATCGGCTTCTCTTCCCGCTCATATTTAGAGGAAAAGCTAAATGAGTCAACAAATGAGCTTGATGAGTTATCTGAAGCAATTGGCGGCAGCACATATCATCACGAAAAATATCCCGGTTGGGCAAGCGATAAGGATTCAAAATTAGTTACAGATTATCAAAATGCTTTTTACAAGGTTGCCGGTAAAAGGCCTGAGGCTACTTTAATTCACGCAGGTCTTGAATGCGGA
>JAFQAM010000168.1 GCA_017416885.1 Clostridia bacterium
GCAATCACTTCGCGATTATGAAGCACTCGCTATGCTCGTATGAAGCGAAGCACAAATCTAACTCTTAGTGTACCGAAGGTACGCTTCATGGAACGAAGTTCCGCTTCATTTTTCATACACCGCAGGTGTGCTTCATTTCAAAACAGTGTGCTGTTTTGAACCACTTGCGCGGACAGGGGACGGGGGCGTGTCCGTGAGGGAATTATCGCTACGCGATAGGTAAATTGTTACTTCGTAACAGGTAAATTACTTCGCGTTGCTCAGTAGGTAAATTACAAAACTTCGTTTTGTAGGTAAATTGTTGCTTCGCAACAGCTAAAAACAGCAGGCTGTTTTGAACCGCTTGCGCCATATTTTTACCGCTTGTGCCAAAGGTATTGCAAAGTATAGGTATTTTAAATAAAATATATATGTAAGTAAAACAGATAGCCGTTAGCCGCCAGCAGTTAGCGGTTAGCAAATTAGAAAGGAACACGGTTTATGAAAAATACTATGAAAAGATTATTAAGCTTAGTAGTTGCAATTCTTATGCTATTACCGATGATTGCATCAAGCGTTATGGCAATCAATATGGATGAGCGTGAGATTACAAAGCAGCCTACTGTTGAAAATCCAACGGTAGAGGTAAACGACAAGGACGGAGCATCATACCAATGGTATGAGGTTACCTCGGGCGAGATTACCGATAAAAACGCAAAGGGATTTGAATACCTTATGTTATCGGGAAAAGCCGAGTACAACAGCGAAAAGGGCTGGAGCTCCGCATATTTACAGATTGGCGAATCCTATTATTCTCACTACTTCTTTGAGGTGGAAATAAACGAGGGCGAAACGCTTTTTGTTGAAGCGTTAAGCAATTTTATAGCCATCAGGCTTTATGATGCATCAATAATGCAAGAAGCGATTTGCGATGTTGTTCAAACAGGCACAGGATACTTGTTTAGTAACATTTCAGCAGAAAAGATAGTTGTTGAGGCAATATCTGATAGCAGTGAAGCATACATTAAAGCAGTAATTGAGCAAAGACAGAAAATTGATACAGCTCTTGAAAATGAAACAGGCGCTACTCTTAATAGCTTTGAATTCGGTAAAAGCTATGCTTGTGTGATAGAATGGGAAGACGGTACAGAATTATTATCGAATACCATTTCATTTGTTCCGGGCATTATTACGCAACCAACAGGTGATAATCCAAAGGTTGAAGCAAGCTTCAAGGATTATGCAAAATTTGAATGGTATAATGTAATAAATGAAGCTATTGATGTTACCGACGAAAACGCGGAAGCATTTGTTTACGGAAGCAATGAGGTATCATCTTACGACAAGGAAAAGGGCTGGACACCTGTTGAAAACATCGAGGATGAATCTATTATATTTCATTACTATTTTACGGTTGATTTAAAAGAGGGCGATATTTTTAAAATAAATACCGACCTTGTATCAGAAGAAATCATGCTTTTAGATATGTCAAAGCTTGCAGTCGTTACGCCAAACGAAAATGGCGAGCTTGAGGTATCAGCTGACGGAAGCTATATTTTATTGACAACAAACGGCAGCGGTCAAAGCGTTAAGGCTCAGATTTTAAGAGGCGCAGCAGGCGATAAAATCGACGGTCAAGATACAAACGAGCTTACAAGCTACGAGCCAAATAAAAGATATATTTGCAAAATAGCTTGGACAAAGGGCGAAAGCTCATACGAAGCATATTCAAATGTAATTAAAACGGAATATGCAATAATTACCGAGCCAACACCCGAGAAGATGACAATTGATGTAACATTCAAGGATTTAGTTGAAAAATATGAGTGGTTCAAGGGAAATGTAAATGAAATCGAAATCACTGACGAAAAGGTAACGGTTTACGAAAACGCCTCTTATAGCCAAGAGAACGGTTGGATAGGCGCAAGCGGTAATCTTGGAACATCCTATTTCCAAATCGAGTTAAATAAGGGTGATACTCTTGTATTAACACACGACACCTTAAACACATTGATTAGCGATTTCTATTTAGACGGCGAAATTAGTGTTGAGGCTCAGAAGGGCGCAAACGGCGAGCATATTTTTGAAATAGAGCGCGACGGCGTTTACGAGCTTGTAAGCAATCCTGATTATAATATGGTAAATGTAAGAGTGATGCTCTTAGACATTGAGCCTTCCGATACGCCAATTGAAAATCAGGACAGTGAAGCGCTTACCGAATATGAAATCGGCGAATATTATATGGCAAGAGTAACATATAAGGACGGAGCTACTCTTGAAAGCAAGTTTTTCAAAATGAAATATGCAATCACATCACATCCAACAAATAAAACTCCAACGGTTGAAACAAATAAAAACGCGGATGTTATTAAATATGCTTGGTATATAATAGAAAAGCTTGGACTGTACGATGTAATCCACGATGGCGGTATCAGAGACGGCGCTTACATTCCGGACTATGTATATAGCGGACAGTATGACGGCGAACAATGGGCAGGAAGCGGTTATATCAATATACTGATTTCATTGAATAAGGGCGATGCTCTTAAAATTACGCTAAACGAGGACTTTGACGGATATGTGGGACACTACAACGGCGACATATCATTTGATTACAAAGACGGAAGCTACTATTATACAGCGGAAACAGGAGAGCAAGTTGACTTTGAAATAGAGGATACCTCGGGCAAAGATATTTATGCCGTTATAGAGGTGATAAGAGGCAATGATGTCTATAATGTTAAGGAAAAAAACGCTTTTGATGATAAAAACGGAATATATATCTCACCCGATGTTGACGAAGGATATTACGATAACGGCAAGTGGATAAGCGAAAGTGAAAGCACAGACGACGAGGAGTTCCAGCAAATAGATGTGGAATTTGAGCTTGACGGAGAATACAAAATCACAGTAAAGCTTGACACAGACTTCGACGGCGAGGTAATTATTGACGATATGAGCGGAGATTTCAAGCAGGAGCTTGAAATCAAAGACGGAGTTGCCATATTTGAAAACGACGGTTCAATCAATAACATTGAACTTAATATTGAAAGCGAAGACAATATCAGCGCTGAAATCATTTTAACATACAACGGTAAGGATTACATTGTTGCCGAAGAAATAGCGTTCAACGAGGAAGAAAAAACATATACCGATGTATATATAAATGACGGAGCGTTTGCTGACGGCTTATGGATGAACGGCGGAGAGGATAACGAAATTGACCTTGAAATTGACCTTGAAAAGGGAAGCACGCTCATTATAACCGTATCCGAGGGTTTCGAGGGCGAGGTTTATCTTGACGATGTTGGCTATGAACCGATTTATCTTGAAGGAAAAGACGGAGTTTACACATATATAGCATCGGAAGCAATTTCTCCCGATGTACAGATTTATAATAACGACAAGGATTTTTCAGCGAAAATCCAAATAGAAAGAGGAAAGTCAGCTCTTCTTGAGGACCAGACAACAAAAACACTTTTATCTAAGATAATTGGCAAATATTATGTTGAGGTTACCTTTGAAAACGGCGAAACGCTTGTATCAAACATTTTTGATATTAACAATCAGGTAGAATTTGACACAAACGGCGGAACATGGCTTGATGCAATCTCAACTATGAAGCTGACCGAAATTGCAAAAACCCAAAGAGTCGGCTTTATCCTTGAGGGCTGGTACTTGGATGAAGAGCTAACTCAAAAGGTTAGTTTACCTCTTGATGTAGTCGGAGCTGTGACATTATACGCAAAATGGACAGTGTGCGACCATAAGGATAGCACTGAAAAAGCAACCTGTACCGAGAATGTAACCTGTACAGTATGCGGCGGCAAGTATGAAGCGGTAGGTCATAATTACAGCTTAGACTATGCAAAAAATGAAAACAGCCACTACTATGA
>JAFQAM010000169.1 GCA_017416885.1 Clostridia bacterium
ATGTGTGGATAAAACAGGCTGTAAGCTTGTTGGACTGTCTGCTCTTATGACTACCACAGTGCCCGCAATGGAGCAAACTATTAAATTGATAAAGGAAAAGCACCCAAATACTAAAATTATGGTAGGCGGAGCAGTTTTAAATCCCGAATACGCGCAAATGATTGGCGCTGATAAATATGCCAAGGATGCTATGGATTCGGTTCGATATGCGCAAGAAATTTTCAACAGCTAACAAAAAAGACTTTTGATTTCGGTCAAAAGTCTTTTTGTTTTTATTCGTGAGCTACAACCTCATTCTTGCATTTTCCTGTTTCAAAAAATTCCAATACATTTTCAATGCTTGTCTGCGCTATGTTTGCAAGAGCTTCTTCTGTCAAAAACGCCTGATGTGAGGTTACTAATACATTTGGCATTGAAATAAGTCTTGCCAAAACATCATCCTCTACAATATGGCTTGAATAATCCTCAAAGAAAAAGTCGGACTCTTCCTCATATACATCAAGACAAGCGCCGCCTATTTTTCTTGACTTTATTCCCTCAAGTAAAGCATCAGCATCTATAAGCGCGCCTCTTGATGTGTTTACAAGTAAAACACCGCGCTTCATTTTGCCAATAGATTCTCTATCAATAATATGGTATGTCTCATCTGTAAGCGGACAGTGCAGAGAAATAATATCGCTTTTTTCAAAAAGCTCATCTAACTCAACATAATTCAAATCAGCATTTTTGTCAGGAAACTTGTCATATGCTAAAACATTCATTCCAAAGCCCTTGCAAATATTGATAAAAATTTTACCGATTTTACCTGTACCGATTACACCGACAGCCTTGCCGTATAAATCAAAGCCCGTTAAATCACTTAAACTGAAATTAAAGCTTTTTGTTCTTACAAATGCCTTGTGTATTCTTCTGACGGATGTCAGGATTAATGCCATTGTATGCTCAGCAACTGCATACGGAGAATAAGCAGGCACTCTGACAACTGTGATTTTGCCCTCGGCTGCCTTCAAATCAACATTGTTAAAGCCTGCGCAACGGAGAATAATAATTTTTACTCCATACTCATACAAAGCATCAATAACTGCTTTGCTTGCAGTATCATTTACAAAAATGCAAACACCGTCAAATCCGCTTGCAAGCCTTACAGTATCCTCGTTTAGTTTAGTCTCATAAAATTTAAATTTAATATTGTTGTCTATTCCTAACCGTTCAAATGATGCTTTATCATATGATTTTGTGTCAAAAAAAGCAATTTTCATTTTTATCACCTCAAAAATATTCTAATTTTATTATACCCAAAAGTTGCGGCAATTTCAATATTTTTGTAAAAGATAATCTCATTTAAATATTTTGACGAAAAATCTGCCAATTTGCTCGAAAAAATTTGTAAAATGTACAATACTAAATATATTGACATTTATTTATAGATATGATAAAATATTAAACGGTAAAGGTTTTTGTAACTGACGGAATGCGAGTACACGCAATGGGAGCAAAAACATATTTAGTCGACCGTCTGGGCAATTTTACCCTTTACAAATAAGGGTACAGTTGCCCTTTTTGTTTAGTTTAATTTTTTTCATTTATGAAAAGGAGATTTTTATGAAAAAAGTAGCAGTAATTATGGGAAGTGACAGCGACCTTCCAATTGTGGAAAAATGCATCAATGTTCTTAAAGAATACGGTGTACCATTTGAGGTTCATGTTTATTCCGCACACAGAACACCTGTACAAGCAGCAGAGTTTGTAAAAAACGCTAAGAATAATAACTTCGGCGTTATGATAGCTGCAGCAGGTATGGCGGCGCATCTTGCAGGCGCTGTTGCCGCAAACACAACTCTTCCTGTAATCGGAATTCCTATTTCCTGTAAAAATACAGGCGGTATGGATGCGCTTTTAGCAACTGTCCAAATGCCAACAGGAATGCCGGTAGCCACCGTTGCTATTGACGGAACTGCAAATGCTGCGCTTTTAGCTGTTCAAATCCTTGCATTATCAGAGCCGACTCTTGCAGAAAAGCTTGTTGAAGCAAGAAAAGCAGGGGAAGAAAAGGTTCTTGAAAAGAACAAGGCTGTTGAGGAAAAATTCAATAAATAATTCGGAGGAAAAATAAAATGAGCTTTTTTGGTATTGTCGGTGAGGAAAAGACTAATGTAGCCTCAAGCGTATACTATGGATTATATGCGCTTCAGCACAGAGGACAGGAGAGCACAGGCATAGTAGTAAACGATGACGGTATTTTCCGTACACATAAGGATTCCGGATTGGTAAACGATGTATTTACTCCTCAGGCTATCCGACATTTGGGACTTGGCACAATGGCAATAGGACATGTTCGCTACGGTACTCTTGGTACAAAGGAAAGAGTAAACGCAGAGCCGATCGTTGTTAATCATGTTAAAGGCAGAATGGCTATTGCAACCTCAGGTAAGCTTGTTAATGCTCAATCATTAAAACGCGACCTTGAGCTTCAAGGCATGATTTTCCATACAAACAGCGATGCTGAGGTAATCTCCTACATAATCACTAAAGAAAGAATAACCTCTGATTCAATTGAAGAGGCAATCACAAAGGCGATGGATAAGCTTCAGGGAGGCTTCTGCTTTATCCTTATGTCACCTCAAAAGCTGATTTGCGCAAGAGACGCGCACGGCTTACATCCGCTCTGCTACGGTAAGCGTGATAACGGTCAATATGTAATTGCAAGCGAAAGCTGCGCCCTTGACTCGGTTGGAGCTACATATATAAGAGATGTTGAACCGGGCGAAATTTTAGTTTTCTCCAAGGACGGAATAAAATCTATAAAGGAGCACTGCAAGAAAAAGCCCGAAGCGCTCTGTGTATTCGAATATATTTATACAGCGCGACCTGACTCAGTAATCAACGGCTGCTATGTTCACGATGCAAGAAAAAAGGCAGGAGCTCTCTTGGCAAAAGCCCATCCGGTTGAAGCCGATGTGGTAGTAGGCGTTCCCGATTCGGGACTTGATGCGGCAATAGGATATGCCGAGGAATCAGGTATCCCATACGGAATAGGATTAATAAAGAACAAATATATCGGCAGAACATTTATTGCTCCCGGACAGGATGTCAGAGAGGATAAGGTAAGAATTAAGCTAAATCCCGTTCCTGCAACCGTAAAGGGCAAGAGAATAGTTCTTGTTGACGATTCAATTGTCAGAGGTACAACCTGCGCAAGAATAGTTAAGCTTTTAAGACAGGCAGGAGCTACTGAGGTTCACCTCCGTTCATCAGCTCCACCGTTTGTAAATCCTTGCTACTACGGAACAGATATTGATTCCAAGGAAGCTTTAATCGCAAATAACCATACTATTGAGGAAATTGCCAAAATCGTAGGCGTTGACTCTCTTGGCTATTTAAGATTAGAGGATGTAACAAAGATTGGCGACAGCGGCAATTGCAAGGGCTATTGCTCAGCTTGCTTTGATGGCAAATATCCAACAGCAATTCCGGAAAAGATTATTAATAAATTTGAACATAAAATTTCAGAAAGTGAGAAGTGAAAATGAAGAATTCA
>JAFQAM010000170.1 GCA_017416885.1 Clostridia bacterium
ATCTGCGGTGAACACTGTGTCGGAATTAAGGTATTTTGGGTTGAACACTACAACGCCGAAGGTAATCTTTTTACCGGTACTTTCGTACTCTTGAAGGCTATCTTGATTTACTACAAAGCCCGTTGCAATTCCGCTATTATCTTCACTTGTTGAGTAGCCGAGGCAGGTGAAGATTGGTGCCAACTTTTCTTCGCTCGCAACGAAGGAATTACATATTGTGCATGCGTTTCTTTTATAGCCCTCGTTTGCGTAGCCATTATCGTATTTAACTTCCACTTGAAGCTTGTGTATGCTTATATCGGCTTCAAATACCTTACCACAAGTGTCGCAAATTAACGGTGTTGTACAATCCCCGTCATCCTCACAAGCATGCTCTCCACCATAATAAACATCGCAATGGTTTACATATGTGATTTCATCGGTGATTTCCCATCCGCTTGTTGTTTCCTCAACACCTGTGAAATAATATTCTGCATTTGTAACCCCTCTGAACGCGATTTCATCAATGAATGTAACTGTTCTTGGAATATAAATCTTTTTTAGGCTTGTACAAGCATCGAAGGCTCTCTCGTCTATAAACGTAAGCCCTTCAGGCAAAACAATCTCGGTTATAGCGCAAGACTTAAACGCAGAGGGACCAAGCTCTGTTATTTGGGACCCGGGCGCAAATTCAACCACCTCTAAGGCTGAATTTCCTAAAAATACCTGTTTGTTATCGTTTATGTTTTTTGTAGAAGTAAGGCTCGCAGGAAAAAACACATATTGTAGTGATGTATTATTTTGCATTGTAAAAGCAAAGCGTTGAACCCCTGTTCCATCAGAATGCGCAATTCCGTCAAGATTCATAATTACAACATTACCAGTTGTTATTCCTATGTTTGATTTAAAGGAAAATGAATAATTACTACTAACGCTTATAGAGTCATTTGTTTTTCTGCTGAAAAGATAGTACTCCGTACCGTCCTCGTCGGTACACTCGTAATACATAATCGCTTGTGTAGTTGGCGCACCCTTTGACTTATCTCTACGCATCCAAAGAAGTGCTTCTCCGTTTTCATCATAGGTCGGAACAACTATTTCGTTTCCGTTACTGTCGTAATAACCGGTAGCTATATCCTTAGCGCTAACTGAAATTACAAGGACACAAGCAAAAAGGGCTACCATTAATGCAAGTAAAAATAATTTCTTTTTCATTCTTTTTCTCCTTTATTTTAAAAAATCTATTGTTGCATAAAAGTCGGTGGTATCACCATTTAAAGTGTAGTCAATAAGATAACAAATCTTATCATAACTACCATTTTCATTTGGAAGCTGGTCAACATATATCTGTTCGATAATATCTAAAGTCACATTGCTTGGTGTGCTTAATCTAACATCGTCAATGATTACAGTAGTACCTTCTTTTTTAGGCTTAATTGTCGTTACAAAGCGTTCTGTAATTTTGACATCACTACTAAATGTGAATTTGTCGTGCATTTCAATTTTGTCATCTTGTGGCTTAAAGCTTCTTTCGGCTTTTTCAAGGCTCGGATGGTCATTTTTACTGTACCCTAAGGTAAAGTCCATATAAACCCAACCTGTTTTTTCATCGTAAACTGCCCTTGCATTATTTTCATCGTCTCCCCCTTGACCCTTACCGTCAAAATACGGTAAGCTGTGAGAAAACGAGGAGGGATGGAAGTTTTCATACCGTGATGGGCTCTGCTTACAAGGCCCGCTATAACCAAAATCACAAAAAATTTGCTTGTTGTTTCTTGCAAGAATAAAGGAACCAACATCTTGGTGGTTGTGGCTTTCCCACTGATTTCCGCCCTTAAAGGCAAAGCCATAGTTGTCCGTTCTTTTTACAAAATAGTTAGAATTCGGTGCATAATATGTTTTGTTTTCAAGTCTGTCGGACACATAATCCGGATTGTAATATGCTACGGCACGGATGGCAAATGCCCAGTGTCCATTGGCAACAACAGTTGCCCTATCTAATGGAAGGCTTTCAATAGCATCGCCGTAAACGGATTTTAGCATATGTGGCAGGAACAAAAGGTAGCCCTCCTTAACATTCACATCGCTAAACATAGCAAGCACATTGGATTGAAGGTACATTTTTTGCAAAAATTGTGCGATTTTCTTCACCTTTGGATTATCAAACAGGTTTATTTCTCCCTTTGTATGCTCAGAAAGTAGCATAGCAAAAACAGAATAAAATCCAAAGCCAAAGCACCAATATCCTGTGCCCTCAACGCACATTCCATCATCCTTGTAGCTGTTAAGATAGCATTCCATTGATGCCTGTAAGCGTGGAAGCTGTCTTTTGAATTCCTGTGGGTCCTCGTACATCAAAACACTGCCAACTGCACCGGTGCAAACAGCAGTCCAATTGTTGTTGTGCGTTTCCCAAAAGAACTTTCGAGTAAGATATGGCTCTATTGTATGTTTTCTTAATTCATACGAAATTCTATCGTTTAACAGCCTTGGAAATCTATGTCCCAATAAGCTTTTGATTTCAGCTAAGGAGAACGCAATAGAAGCCGCAAAAATATCAATTAGTCCCGGATCAAAATCCTGAGGAGTCCTATTGTAATAATTATTATAATGTCCTAAGGGTGCCCAGGAATATTCATTGCAAATTTCCCAAATAGTTTCAACTAAACTTTTATAATATTCCTCATTGTCCGGATAAATTAAGGTCATAAGTGCAGAGACTTGAAGCTGACTGTGCCATATTCTTATGTCGTTTGGTTCAGGCACATTGGGGTAGTCTAAAATTTCCCAAGCACTGTGCGCCCTTGGTCTTTGTTTGAAAACCCTCTCGTATTTTCCCTTTATTTCATTTCTGTGGCGGGCATATGCTGTATCATTCCTTACACGCTCCCAAAAATGAAAGTCTTTTACAATTTCAAACACAAAAACCTCCTTAGAACAAAAGTTTGCTCTTGACTTATCTTGCAATGTATGTTAATATAATTATATTGCAAAAATATATCACAGTAAATAAATTATGTTGCAAAAAGATATAATTATATTGCAAAGGAGCACTCGTGAGACGATTTACACTAAATATGGGGATACAAGACGCCCTTGCTTACCCCATCGCATTTTTCACTGCTAACGATTATTATGAACAGGAAAATGTAGAAGGACGAAATATGCCATTTCATCAAATACTCTTGGTTTTAGATGGAAAAGGAACGCTGCACTTTGGAGATAAAAGCTACCCACTCAAAAGAGGCTGTGCTTTTTTCACGGCAAAGCACACCCCGACCGCATATACTAATGACGGTGGACTTATCAGTGCTTTTTTGACTGTAAAGGGTTTAGCTGCTGACAAGCTTTCAGAGGAATTTACCGATAACGGCTTACTTTTTGTAGAAAATTCAAATCTCGAAAAGTATATTTCCTTAATTAAGCAATTATTATTTGACTATCATAATGACTGTGACCAAGGGAAGCTCTCCGTTCAGGCATATTCATTTTTTGTAGATTTTTTGTCGCAACGTGATTCCAATATACCGCAATGGCTAAATGAAGCAGTAAGGTATATTAATATGCACTTTGATAAAAAGCTCACACTTGATGAAATTGCACATCATACATATGTATCAGTATCCAAGCTTTGCCATAGCTTCAAAAAAATTTTCTCCATTTCTGTGTTTGAGTATATTATGAATATAAGATTAGAGCATGCACATGCTCTTTTGCAAAATATTTTTGATATAACAACAACGGATGTAGCAAATAGATGCGGCTTTTTTAATGTTGGGTATTTCTGTAAAATGTATAAGAAAAAATATGGCAAAACACCTTTGGAGCATAGAAATACATAAAGTAATAAGCTTTTCTATAAACCAAGGTTGACTTTTGTTCTATTGTTAATAAATTTTCAAGCAAAACCCACAGCTGTTATTTTTTAACGAACTTAAAGCGTTTGATTGTTGATGAAAATATTAACAGATATCTATGATGAAAAAGCCCATCTAATTGCACATGTTAAAATAATCTTAGACTATCGGTTATTATGTGATTATAGGATTCTATCACGGTTGACACTCACACCAGCAAAGCAAAAGGACACTCGAAAGAGTGTCCTTTGTGTTTTAGAATTCTAACAGGTCTTCCTTGCCTGTTGTGATTTGGGTTGGGGTAAGAACGCTTTGAAGCTTTATTGTATAGAGGACATTATTTCCTCTTGTAACCTTACTTGCCATAGGTGAGTCAACGGGGATATCTTGTGTGCCGAGGTATTCCTTTTGGAGCACTTGGATATTTGTCTTATCCTCTCCCTCGTAGGCGTAGCCTGCGAAAACGAGCTCGAGCGAGG
>JAFQAM010000171.1 GCA_017416885.1 Clostridia bacterium
ATTTAAAAGTTTCTCTTAATCTTCATTGTTCAATTTTCAAGGATCTTTTTCACTGCTTTCCTCACAGTGCTCAGCTATTATATCACTTCACTTCCCTTTTGTCAAGCCTTTTTTTGAAAAAATTTAAAAAAATTTGAAAAAGTCTGAAAAGCCCCGTATTTATTGGCTTTTTGCGGTATATTCGGACATTTTTCGGGCAATAATACAGAAAAAATATTAAATTGGAGTGATAAATATGGATAATGGCGAAAACAAAAGCAAGAATGATACACTTGATGAGCTTGAGGCTATCGAAAAAAGCGGAAGCATAAAAAGCGACAATATTCAATGTATAAGCATTATCGGACAGATTGAGGGACATTACGCTTTACCGTCGGACCAGAAAGCGACAAAGTATGAGCATATTGTGCCTCTGCTTGTTGCCATTGAACGAAGCGAGGAAATTGAGGGATTGATTATTATTTTAAACACCTTGGGCGGTGATGTTGAGGCGGGGCTTGCTATTGCTGAGCTGATTGCAAGCATGAAAAAGCCTACTGTTTCATTGGTGCTTGGCGGCGGTCATTCCATCGGTGTGCCCTTGGCGGTTTGCGCTAAAAAATCTTTTATTGTACCGTCGGCTACAATGACAATACATCCTGTAAGAGTATCGGGCACGGTAATTGGCACTCCGCAGACATATTTCTATTTTGAGAAGATGCAAAACAGAATAATTAAATTCGTTTGCGACAACTCAAAAATTTCAAGTGAGAAGCTGAAATCGCTTATGCTTGAAACCGAGCAGATTGCAACGGACACGGGCTCGGTGATTGACGGGCGTGAGGCGGTTGAGTACGGTCTTATTGACGAGGTGGGCGGACTTAGCGAGGCGCTTGCAGCATTGGATGAGATGATAAGCAGCCGATAGCATTTAGCCGATAGCAGCCAGCCGATAGCAGCCAGCCGATAGCAGTTAGCAAAATTCATAATAAGAGGCTGCTTCGTTTACAGACATTGATATCTTATCGCGGAATACAGCCAATGATTTACGATATTCACACTTCGGTGTTGGTGCGACTTGGTCGGGTGCTAACAGCTGGCGGCTAACGGCTGACGGCTGGCGGCTGACGGCTGGCGGCTAACAGCTGACGGCTAACGGCTGGCGGCTGACGGCTATATATAATAAATAATAGGAAGAAAACCTCGGCACTTGCCTGTTTTCTTCCTTATTATATATTAGATTTTTGGGAAATCTCTTGCTACGGATAAATAGTCCTTGGCAAGCGGGATTAAATCGTCGATTATATATGCGCCATAGCCGTCGCTTAATGTGGAAATTGCTTCGGACAGCGCTCTACCTATTGCGTTTAATGCATCTACTGTCGCGTCATAGTTTGCATCATACCACTGGACCTTTTCCATTTGTCTTTTCAGCTCGCGGTAGCGTTCGAGCTGCTTTTTGAAAAAGCGTAATATGTCGTCTCTTTCGCTTTCCAACGCGTTTATATCTATTTTAGTCATCGCTTTTCTCCCAATGTATCATTCCGTTTTTATCAATAATTGAGCCGTTTTGCTGTGTGATTAATATATAGCCCAAGCTGCTCATTTTTGCATTGAAGGCTTTTCCGCCTAAGTGACGGATATTTGCGCTTTTCATTGCAATTTTATTTTTGCCTGATATGGCGCTGAAAAATGCATCCGCATTTTTCTCGTTTACTGTGATTTCACCGCTTGATGATGCTTGCGGTGTTGGCGCGCTATATGTTGAGCTTGATACATTTGAGCTTGCGGTATTTGAAAACGACGAAAAAACAGTTGGTGATGCTATATGACTGTGACTGTTTTTAATTGTATATTGTCTTGCAATATCATAGCTGCTGACATTTGAATATGCGCTGAGAAGCTCTATTCTTTCCGCCATCTCGTATGCTCTTTCAAGCGCGTAATTAAAGGATGCAGCCGCGGTTGCTACTGCGTGGTTATCTCTTTTCACATCAAACGCCTTAAAGGATAGCTCCTGCACTCTTGCTCTGATTTTTTCACTTTCCTTTTTAATGTGGTCATCAAGCGCCTTTAGCTTTTCAAGAATTTCCTGAATTTTAGCGGTTGCCTCGTCGCATTTTTTTGCATATGCATCAATTTCGTTATTTTTCTTGCGAATTTGCGCATTTTTCTGCTCTATTTGGCTGACAGCTTGACGGTACCGTGACATTACAGCGTTGCGCTGCTCTTCGGTACAATTTGCGGGAATGCTCGGTGGGCTTGGGATTTTTTCTTCCTTTTGCTTTTTGGAAAGCGCATCTTGCTTTTTGTGCTCGATTTCTCTTATTTCCTGTTGAAGCTTGATGATACCGTTTTGCACCTTTCTCATTTCCTTTTGGCATTCCGCTTGAAAAAGAGAGTGCTCGGATTCCACAACGCCGCATAGCTTTTCATAGCTATACGCGCATTCTTTTGTGTTGCATTCAACCTCGTGGGCTAATTTTCTAAGGAAGTCTATGTAGCTTAAATCAAAATTTATATCATTCATATGCTACCTAAGCCTCCCTTTAAGTCCTCGGCTTGTCTTATAAGCGAAGCAGCATTTTCTCCAAATATTTTTATTTGGTCATAGCCTCGCGACATTTCGTCCGCTACGGTCTTTATGGCTTTAAGTCCCTTGTCATAGCTATAATCAAATGAGGTTTTTATGCTTTTTATGCTTTCAGAGGCGCTTTGCCCTACTGTATCGTTCATTGCAGAATAGATTTTTCCGTTAATTTCGCCCATTGTAGATGAGCAGCTATTTACTGTTTTTTCTAAGCTGTTCACTTGGCTTTTTAACGCGGATACGCTACTTTTAGACATAATTACCTCGTGCCTGTATTAATTGCAATCTTTAATTGCTCTGCGTCTCTTTGAACCTCGTGAGAGATTTCCACAAGCTTTTCCGCTTGCTTTACGATAACGCTATTTACTTCCTCAATTGTTCTTGTAAAATCATCATATTGCTTGCCCGACCAATTTGTGTGCATTGATTGGTGTGTATTAAGCAGCTTTTTCATATCGGTTTTAAGACTCTCTGCGTAAGCGGCAATTTTCTTTGACATTTTCGCCATTTCGTCAGGCGTTGAGTTATTAATCAGCTTATTCATCATTTTCTCCTTAAATATTTTTCGTATTCCATATGCATTTGCTTTAGCTTTTTCAGTGAGGCTTCTATTGCCACAATAAGCTTTTTGTGCTCATTGGCAACAATTTCCTTAGCCTTTACTGTTTCCTCGTAATTGTTGTCGTCCCAATATTCGTGGGCGTTTTTCAGGTCCTTTTCAAATTGTAAAAGCTCGCTTTCGAGCTTTTTCTTAAATTTTCGTAGGTATTCTATGTAGTTACCTACCTCATCTACTTCTATTTTGTATGCCATGGGGTTTTGCTCCTTTCTGCGACTTTGTCGCAATCACATCGTAGATGTGTATATCATCAATCCGCAGGATTGTATATCATCAATGCAAAGCATTGTATATCACCACGCATAGCGTGTATATCATCAGCCGTAGGTTGTATATTGGCCGTCAGCGAGTTAGATTATTGATTTTCTTTCGACGGATGACATTGTTTAATCAGTAATCAGAAGGCTAATCCTTCAAAAAGTCAAGCTCTACCCACATTGCAGGGCGGATGCCTATTTTATATGAAGCAAATCCGCTTTGTGAATTAACAAAGTTTTTCCCATCAGCAGTGCAGGCCCAATGGTAGGTGCGAGAGCTGTTACTGGTTACATTAGCTTCGGCTTGAAGCCACCACAATGCTTTTTTGTATGCATCTAAGGTTATGCCCTTTGATTTAGCATATTCGGTTGCTCCGCAAGAAAAATCAAGGTTTGATTTTTCTCTGTATATTTCAACATCTCTTTTACTTAATAAGTAAACATTATAATCTGCATAGCTTCCTGCCACTCCATAGCATCCGCTTGGCGTGAAAATTCTCTGCTTTATCACTTGATTTCTTTCGGATTCGCTAAAGGTCTGCGTAAAAAATTCGTTGTTTAGCCATTTTGATACTGCGGTTTTACCCCAAAAGTCCTCGCAAAAGCTGTTGAATGCTGGTGTATCAATGCAATCCTTGGTAATTATTAAGGCTCTGTATCCTATTCTGTCAATAACTAACCATTCAAGTGGCTTTCTTTTCTCTGCGTTATCAATAAAATATGCGCCAAAAACAGGTCCTCCGCCAATTTCCCAGCTTGCAATTTCCTTGTCATGCTTTTCCTTTTCTGATTTGGCTGTAGCTTCAATATTTTTAATGCTTATGCAAATTCCGTTTTTGTCCTTAGTGATGAAGGAATTTATGTTGGATTCAATTAAAAAGTCTTTAGCCTCGCTTGAAAGCAGATTATTAATTAGTTCTCTTTTTAGCTTAGGCATAGAAATTTCTTCTAAATTTGTTTTTTCAAAGGTGTCGTCGTAGATTTTTTCCACTGACGCAGGAATATTGATTTTTACAAGAGAGCCGCAGTTGGCAAATGTTTTTTTGCCAATGATTTTTACGCCTTCCTTGATTTCTATAAAGGTTACGATTTGGTTATCCTTAAATGCTCCGTCATAGATTTCCTCGACATCGTGGATAACTATGCTTCTTTTGTTACCATTATACCTCATCAAAACGGAATTTTCAACAACGAAGCCTTCCTTTTCAAAAAGCTGATCGCTTGCCATTTGGTTAATGGTGGAAAAATCAATATCGTTGCCGTTATCTATGGCTAATTCTGCTCCACCGTTTAAATCGTTTTGTACATTATATCCGCATTCGGGACAGAATGTGCCGCCGGAAAATTTTGTTCCGCATTCGGCGCAAAAATATTCCTTGCTTGCTTCTTCCTCGTATTTTTTAATATTAAATCCGCATTTTACGCAAAATTTAGCGGTATCGCTTATATTGGCGTTGCATTTTGGACAATTCTTCATTGGTTTTGCTCCTTTTAGTCGCTCACAGCCGTCAAATCCTTCCACCACATTCGTGGTCCCACTTCCTTTACACAAGGAAGGCTGAGTCAGCGGTTAGCGAGATTTGTTTAATGATTTATATTTGATAAATACCTATTTGTAAGTTGGTTGAAATGTAACATTGCTGACAGCTGACCGCTAAATGTTGGCAGCTGTTCGCTTTGCGAACTTATTAATAATCTATAAACTCTCTGCCGTAGGTGTCTAAGCCGTAGCGTCTGCCTCGTGGCACATACATTTTAAAGCCACCGCCATAGAAGCTTATGCTTGTTGGGAACGCGCTATTGCTTATGGATTGCACGCTTTGTGGGATTTTTACGCTCTTTAGACATTGGTTATTGAATGCTTCAGCCTCAATTACTCTTACGCCCTCCTCAATTGTTACACTGCTTAATGATGGGCAGTAGGAGAATGCGCTATTTCTTACTGTTTGCACGCCTCTTGGAATAGTAATGCTTGTAAGTGAGCTACATTGCTGGAATGCGCTTGCGCCGATATTATTAAGTGAGCTTGGCAATGTTACGCTCATTAGCTGATTACAGTTAAAGAATGCGTAGTTGCCCATTCTTGTTACGCCCTCGCTAAGAGTTACGCTTCTTAAGCCATAGCAGCAAGAGAATGCATTATCCTCAATTACGGTTACATTACCCGGGATTGTAATGCTTGATAGTGATGTACACATTTCAAACGCGTTATTGCCGATTGCGGTTACGCTTCTTGGAATTTCAATTGTACTGAATGCAGTTCCACAGAACATATGTGGAATTATGTATGTTAATCTATTGGATAGGTTAATGCCTGTAAGCTTTGTACAGCCTGAGATAGATGACGGGCATACCTTTTCTACCTCGTTTGGCATATCGTAATAGCCGCTTCTGCCATTTGGGAATTGAACTAATGTTCTGCCATCCTTAGAATATACAACTCCGTCAATGCTCTTAAAATGGCTATTGCCTGCATCAACATTAAACTGCTCAACAACGCTACAATATAAGCTGACCTGCTCAATTTTTGTAACTGATGCGGGGATAGTTATGCTCTTAACCTTTGAGCTGTAAAACGCGCTGTTTTTAATTTCTGTAATGCCATTAGGAATGACTACATTTTCGTCGCTTCCTTTATATTTTACAAGCACAGTGCCATTCACCTCGGCATTTTTATAAAAGCTTTCCTTTTGCTTTTGCTCGTTTAATTGCTCACTTGCCGCATTTTGTAATGCGGAAAAGTCGAAGCTATCAAAGCTACTACTATTAAAGCTACTTGAGCTATTAGAGCTAAAGCTGCTCGAAGCTCCGTTGTCGCTTAAATAGTTAGCAATGTTGCAGCCACACTCGTGGCAAAATTTTTGACTCATTAGCTTTACGCCACATTCCGGACAGAATTTCATAATTTTTATTCCTTTCAGTCATAAAATAGGGGATAGGGATTAGGGGATAGGGGGATATTAGCTATTGCGAAGCAATAATTTCGCTACAAGACAAAGTCTTGTAATTTCGCTCTGCGAAGCAGATAATGAGAGTAGGGGATGGCGTCCTCGACATCCCGCTTTAAATTGAATTTGCGAAGCAGACACCTTTTTGTTTATTAGTATTCAATTGTGTTAACGCCGTAAGCGATATATATGTCTTTATCCTTTGGCACATATGCGGTTTTTAGCGATGAGCACATACTAAAAACGCTGTTTGCTTTTCTTATGCTTCTTGGCAATGTTACAGTTGTAAGCTTTTCGCAGGACGCAAATGCCCACTGTTCAATCTCTTCAATGCCCTCTTCAAATTTCACATCACATAGGCTTGTGCAATAATTAAATGCAGATTCGCCTATTTTTTTAACGCTTCCCGGTATTGTGACCGTAAAAAGTCCCAAGCAACAGTGGAACGCGGAATTGCCGATTGCTCTTAATCCTCTTGGCAAATCTACCGTTGTAAGCTTACGACAATTTTCAAACGCGTAATTTCCTATTTCCGTTACAGATGACGGTATTCTTAAAGATGTAAGCTCATAGCATTCTGCAAACATTCCGTCCTCTATTCTTGTAAGATTATTCGGCAGCTCGACTCCCGTCAAATGTACACAACCGCTAAATAGTTCCCTGCCGAAGTACTTGACTCCACTTGGAACTGATACATGCTTTAAATTGCGACAACACCAAAATACATTGTTTCCTAATGCTTCAAGTGTGTATGGAAGCTCTATATTTAAAAGACCTTCACAAAGACAAAATGCGTACTCTTCAATATTGATTACACCGTTTGGGATTTTAACATTTTTTAAGCTCTTGCATTCCTGAAATGCTCTTTGGCATATTGTTTTAAGTCCTTCCTCTATAAATAAGTCGCTGAGATTTTCACATCTATAAAACGCACACATACCTATTCTTTTAACGCTTTTTGGTATTTTAATGCTTTTTAAGACTTTGTTTTCATAAAAAGCTTTATCATCAATAGAGGTAATATCGTCAGGGATTACAACTCGTTCGTCTGCTCCGTTGTATTTTACAAGTGTAGTGCCGCTGATTTGAGCATTCTTATAAAAGTATGCTTTTGCTTCATTTTGCTTTTGCTCATTAAGCTGTCTTTGAGCCTCAGCCTGCATTGACGAAAAGTCAAAGCTATTCATTGAGCTTCCGCCGTTTGTGTATTTGCTTATGTCTGCGCCACACTCTGCGCAAAATTTTTGTGTAACAAGTTCTTTTCCACATTCCGGACAGTATTTCATTTTTTGCTCCCTTCAGTCGCAAAACAGCCGTCAGCAGTCTTCTTCGGGCAAGCCCTACGCATAAGTTCTGTCAGCCAATCGCACTGCACTTCGCTTGTGTTCTTGGGACATCACTTAAGATGTTAGCTGTCAGCGAGATTTGATTATTGATTTTTCTTATATTAAAAATAAGCTATTGTTGCACTATATCTTTTTTTATTTTTAACAAGCCACTCATAAGACCATCCTTTTTGGATTCGTATGGTTTCCAAATCATAAAAAGAAAATGAGTTTTCTTTCATAAATTCAATGGTTTTAGGAAGAGTTACTTCTTTTAAGCATGGACAGTCAAAAAAGGCATACTCTTCAATACATCTGACACTTGATGAAAACTTTACATTTTCTAACGCTTTACAACCACTAAAAGCGTGTTCTCTTATTGTTTTTACTCCCTGCGGAATAGTTAAACTTCTTAATGAATCGCAATCAGAAAATGCGGAATCACCAATTTCCTCCATTGTGCTTGGGAAAGCGATGTCCTCTAAGTTCTCACACCACATAAAAGCGGCATAATACAATTTTTGAACTCCATTTTGCATAACCAATTTTCTTAAATCCGTGCAACCGCAGAATGCACATTGACCAATCCATTCTACATTACCGGGTATTACTAAATTCTTTAAGCTTTTGCAAGAACGAAAAGCATCATTTCCAATCGCTGTTACGCTATTAGGTATGGATATGCTTTCAAGCCCACAACTTTTAAATGTTTCCTTTTGAATATATTTTACTCCATTTGGTATATTTATGCTTTTCAAGTTTTCACAACCTGAAAACGCTCCCTCTTTTATTTCCGTTACCGAGCTTGGTATTGTAACGCTTGTTACATGCTTACGGTTTGAGAATGCTTCTTTTCCGATAACTTTCACACCGTCCGGAATCACAACCACGCTTTCGTTGCCATTATACTTACTCAGTTCTCCATTATAGATCGGGAAATCTCTTTTTAATTTTTCTTCTTTTTCTCTTTTCTCTCGCTCAATGCGTTCTCTTTCTTCACGCTCTATGCGCTCTCTTTCTTCGCGTTCCTTACGCTCTCTTTCTTCACGCTCTATGCGTTCTCTTTCTTCGCGTTCCTTGCGCTCTTTTTCTTCAAGTTGCTTTTGTGCTTCAGCCTGTAAGTCTCCAAAATCAAACGATTCAAAGTTTTGAGGCGCTTGTTCTATTTTTGCGCCACACTCATCACAGAATTTTCCTCCGCTTAGCTTTGCTCCACAAAACGGGCATGTACTGTGTAAATTTTCGTATTCCGCTATATTTATTCCACACTCGTTGCAGAATTTAGCGGCATCTCTTAGTTCAGTTTTGCACGCTGGACATAGTTTCATTGTTTTTGCTCCCTTCGGTCGCTTAAGAGTGGTCTTCTTCGGGCAAGCCCTACGCATAAGTTCTGTCAGCCAATCGCACTGCACTTCGCTTGTGTTCTTGGGACATCACTTAAGTGGTTAGCAGTTAGCTGAACACCGTACTCACAAAAGTTCTCTTAAGCAATTTTGATTTTATTATTTATTCCTACGAAGTAGGATTTCATCGCAAAGCGATTTAATCCGTAAGGATTTAATTTTTTAGGTATTCGCTATTGCGGAGCAAAATATATCGCAATGTAGGGGATGGCGTCCTCGACATCCCGCTTTAAATTGAATTTGCGAAGCAATAATTTTGCTATAAGACAGAGTCTTGCTATTACGCTCTGCAAAGCAGATATTTTAGCCGTCAGCTATCAAAAAGCTTTTGCTTTTTGATTAATAATAAATAATCTGCGCATCAATTTCCGAGTCCTCGTAATCGAAATTCAAGTGGCGAGGAACATAGATTTTTTTGAGATTATCACAGCTTACGAATGCATTGCCCTCGATTCGCTTAACGGATTTTGGGATTTTTATTTCTTTTAAGTTGACACATTCAAAAAATACATAGCTACTAATTTCGTAAAGACCCTCGGGCAAGGTGATGGTTGATATGCCTGTTCTTGCAAACGCGCCGTGCTCAATTGTTCTTAATGTGCTTGGAAGGCTTATTTGTGTTAAGCTTTCACAAAGCTCAAATGCGTTTGCGCCAATGTTTTTTACGCCCTCGCTTACTGTTACTTTTTTTAGATCATAGCAAATTCTGAAGGCATCATCGCTTACTGTCTCAACGCCTTTTGGAATGACTACGCTTTTTATTCCTGTGTTTTCAAATGCACTTTCGCCAATTTCTGTTACTGAACGGGGTATATCAATTATGGAAAGGTTTTCGTTAAATGCAAATGCATTAATTCCAATTTTTTTAAGTCCCTCAGGTAACGAAACTGCTCTTAAATCTTTAAATTCCAAAAATGCGTCGTTGCCGATTTCCTTTACATTTGTGCCAACGACTACATGCTCAACATAGTCATTCATATAAAATGCTTCATCAGCAATTTTTGTAACGGTTGATGGAATTATTACCTTTTTGTTTTTGCCCTTATACTCTAAAAGCACGCCGTTTTTAATTACAAGGCCGCTATCAATTTCGCCATCGTCATAGCTGAATGATTTTGTAGCCTCGTATGGCTTGTACATCTCGTAATCGCTTTCGTTTTCGTCCTCGTCATTATCAATTGCAAGGCTTGAAAAATCGAATGCGCTTTCATTTGTATCCATATCGCTAAACAAAATATTTTTGTCGCTAAATGAATAATCACTGCTAAACGGATCATTATTTGAGGTCATTACGCTTTCTTGACCGTCACCGAATTTGTATCCGCATTCATAGCAGAATTTTACCTTATCTACCGGGATTTCATATCCGCATTTTGGACATTTTTTCATAAATTTTATTCCTTTCAGTCATAAAATAGGGTGTAGGGGATAGGATATAGGGGATTTCTCATTTTGCAAAGCAAAATATATCGAAATTCGCCTTGGCGAATTATATCGAAGCCGTAGGCTATATCGAATTTGCGAAGCAAATATATCGAAATGTAGGGGATGGCGTCCTCGA
This sequence comes from Clostridia bacterium, assembly GCA_017416885.1. Classification (GTDB taxonomy): domain Bacteria; phylum Bacillota; class Clostridia; order Oscillospirales; family CAG-272; genus RGIG2000. The sequence goes on from JAFQAM010000171.1 coordinate 10,683, forward strand.
CATCCCGAAAATAATGGGTAATGAATAATGAATAGTGAAAAGGTGCGACCTTGTCGCGTAGGGGATGGCGTCCTCGACATCCCGTATAATCCTACAAGGTAGGATTTCATCCGATTTATTGGATTTCATCGCGTAGCGATTTAATCCGCAAGGATTTAATTTTTAGTTGTTCATTCTGCGAAGCGGACATTTAGCTGTTTGCGAGATTTAATTTATTTATCTATATAATTAGTAATCCCAAACAACTTTATTTATTCTATAGTACCAACCTAACAGCGAGCTATACGGATATTTGTTTTTAAAATTTTCCTTCCAACCTTTTTCAACATAAACGGTTAAATTTCTACAATCACAAAAAGCGTCCGTGTACATATTTAATAAATCTTTATGTATAACGACCTTTTCTAAGCTTCTACAACAGGAGAACGCACGACTCTTGATGGTTGTTACACTTGTTGGAATTATAACCTCTTTAAGACCATCGCAATGAGTAAACATAAAGTCCGGTATAACCGTTGTGCCCTTTGGAATTTCAACTTTTTCCAATCCGTGACATTCTTGGAAAACATTTTTTTCAAATTCAGTAACCGTATTTGGTATAACTACCTTTTTCATATTTGTCACCTTTAAAAATGCTCCCTTGCCTATTTCCGTTATTCCTCGTGGAATAATTACCTCTTCATCGTTTCCAAGGTATTTTATAAAGACACCGTTTTCAATTTGAGAATACTGTCTTGTTCTGTTTTCGGCTTCCTTAAGCTTTCTTTCCTTTTCCTCAGCCTCGCGCTGTATTCTTTCCCTTTCAACTCTTTCTCTTTCTTCTCTTTCAAGCTTTTCCTTTTGAGCAAACTGCTTTTCAGCTTCTGCTTGTAGGCTTGAAAAGTCGAAGGAATTTATACCGTTTTCGTTTTGCGGCTGCTGTTTTCCGCATTCTATACAGAATATGCTATCGCTCGGTAGCTTCGCTCCGCATTCAATACAAAATGCGCTTTGCTCCTGACTTGCTTTTATATTAAAGCCGCATTTATTACAAAATTTTGCTTCGTCAACCACTTGGGCATGACAGCTTGGACATTCTTTCATAAATTTTATTCCTTTCAGTCATAAAATAGGGTATAGGGTGTAGGGTGTAGGATATAGGGGGATATTAGCTATTGCGAAGCAATAATTTCGCTACAAGACAGAGTCTTGTAATTTCGCTATGTTGCTTGCAACATAATTTCGCTACAAGACACAGTCTTGTAATTTCGCTCCGCGAAGCAGATAATAAGAGTAGGGGATGGCGTCCTCGACATCCCGCTTTAAATTGAATTTGCTAACAAATAGTATTTTTAAATGAAATGCATAGCATTGCGTGGGATACATCCTACATCCTAATAAAATATTATCCTCGTTTTATCAGGACAGTCAATAGTCCATTTCATGTCGTATTCTCTATCCTTTGGAATTTTTACATATTTAAGGGCTGTACAGCCGGCAAATGCGCCGTAGCCTATTTTTTCTACGCTTTTTGGTATTTTTACATCTGTTAATGATGTGCAATCGGCAAATGCAAAGCTGCCTATTTCCTTTATGCCGTCTATTAGATCCACTGTTTCAAGCTCGTAGCAATTTGAAAATGCGTAGTCGCCCACCTTTTTAACGCTTGACGGAATTACGGCGGTTTTTAATGATTTACAGCCTGTAAATGCATTATTTTCAAGCTCGATTAAGTCCTCAGGAAGAATTATGCGAGTAAGGCTTCCGCAAAAGGAAAATGCGCCTATACCAATGGTGGAAAGTGACGATGGAAGCGTAATATCCTGAAGATTTTCGCACCAGCTAAATGCATTGTCGCCGATTTCCTCAATATAAAGGGGAATATTAATTTTTGTTAATTCCTTGCAATTTTCAAATGCTTTTTTACCAATATACTCAATATTATCGGATAGCATAGCTTCAACAATTTTGCTTTTGGAAAACGCGCATTCACCTATGCGAACAACGGAAACAGGCATATATACGGATTTTAAATTTTCCACCCCGTAAAATGCGTTGTCTCTTATAGCAACAGTGCCGTCAGGGATAATAAAGCTTTCCCTCTCGCTATCCTTAGGATAATACACTAATTCATTGAAGCGCTTATCGTATGTAACGCCGTTTATTTTTATTAAGCTTTCATAAGCTTCCTTAATCATTTGCGCTTTTCTTTCCTCGTAGTCCATTTTTGCTCCTTGTAATTGACTGTTTAATAGCGAATAGCCACAACAGGACATTCCTCGTTCCATTTACTGTAACAGTAACAGTCCTTTGGTATATAGATGGTCTTTAGGTTTGGGCAAATGTAAAATGCATAATCGCTAATTGCCCAAACACTGCTTGGTACCTCTACACGGCTTAATCTTTTACATCCGCTAAATGTAAATTTGCCAATAGTTTTAACGCCATTTTGTATTTTTACACTTTCTAAGCTTTCGCAAAGCCAAAATGCGTGCTCGCCGGTAATCGCAACACCGCCCGGTATTTCTATATGCTTTAAGCTTCTACATCCACTAAATGCATACTCGCCAATAGCGGTAACACTGTTTGGTATCTCTACATACTTTATGCTTTCACAATTGGCAAACGCATTCTCGCCAATGGCTGTAACACCATTCGGTATAACTACATTTTCTTCTTTTCCGTTGTATCGTCTTAATACTCCGTTTATGATATCAAAATCCATTTTTCTCTCCTTTAAGTTCGCTTCGCTCACAGCCGTCAGCGGTCAGCAACCAGCGGTCAGCGATTAGTTTATTGATTTTTTGGACTTGCTTCGCTCACAGGTAAATTATTGCTACGCAATAGGTAAATTGTTACTTCGTAACAGGTAAATTATGTTGCAAGCAACATAGGTAAATTAAATTTGCTTTTTATAGCTCGCGAAGCGAATTTGGCTCGGTTTACCGAATTTAGCTGCCAATAGGCATTTAGCTTGCGGAACGCAAATTTAGCTGATTAGCAATGTTCTACATTGCTAATCAACTATGCTATTCAAATAATCCTCGCTATTATCATAAGGAACAAACAATGTAAATTTATTTTTTATGCAAAGCAAGTGGAGCTTTGGATGCAGAGCCTTACTGCTTGCGTTTCTTAAAAGCTTTGTGCCTCTTGGGGTTTGGCTTGCAAGCATTTCCTCAAACACTGCGCACAGGTCGGCTGAGGAATATCCGCTTTCTGTATCAAGCGCTCTGTCAGGTAAAATAATCGCGTCGCTGATTATTTCCTTTGATCCGAAAAATCTTGGATATTCGTTGCATTGGATTGCAAAATAGATATTATTTTCCTTTGCGCTTCCAATCACCTCAACAAGCTCATCTCTCTTATCGTCGTCCATCAGGTATTCATCGGTCTTAGTGAATACAACAAGAATCGGATAAATATCACTATCCATATCGTTTTCCCTCTCGTCGATTATCTCCTTCAGCTCGCTGATTATATCATCTACTGTATCGTAGTCCGCGTATGCAACCTTGCCGCTTGTTTCCCAGCTATCGCGCAAATGCTTCATAATATGGTCGTGACGGCGAAGTGATTTATTTTTATTTAAGTCAATATAGTATGCGGTGGCTTTATCAACATCCTTAGATAATGCTAAGGTATCCTTAATTAACGATGCTTCAATTGCTTTTGTTTCAAGGTAGTGACCGAAAATAAACAGTACATTGCTTGATGCATCAAAGGGATATTCAACGCTTTTGGCGGTCAGGTACGCTTTTCCGAGTCTTGCGCGAATTACGCCCTCCTCGTCATATGCTGTTTTTGCATTTCTTACAGTAAACGGCGCGTCTGCGTCTTTTTCCACTCTTACCGCTTTAATTTCGCTTTGAAGAGTCATTTTGTGGCTTGGATATTTATTCCTTACGCTTGCAATGTGAGCTTTTAGCTTTTCGCCCTCCTCACTGTATGCCACCTTAACGGAATGTATATTACCGCCGTTTGAGTAAATGCAAAGTCCCTTTGTGCCGATTAATGCGCTTTGCATTTCCGCTGCCTCAGGAATAAGCTGACCTGCATTTTCACCTGACTTGAACTCAATTCTGTTACCGAAAAGATGCTTTATTGCGTTAGTTTCCACAGGGAAAACAGTTGAGGATACAATAAGGCTGATACCGAAGGAACGGCCCATTTGCGCAATCTTTTCAATTTGCTTAATCGCCTCGTCGCTTTCCTTTACAAGCTCGGAAAACTCGTCAATGATAACAACGCATCTTGGCATTTTCTTTTGTGCGGTTTGGTTATAAACATAAATATCCTGGTTTTTCATTACCTGTGTACGACGGCTCATTTCCTCGTTTAAGAAATCGAGAATATCGTTAGCTGACAATGTATCGTTACCTGTTACCACTGTTTTCAGGTGCGGTAAATTATTGTCCTTGAACACGGTAAAGTCGCCCTTTGTCATAACCATCATATGTAATTCAAGCTCATCGGGAGAATAATGCTTGCAGGCAGATAAAACAAGAGTGTTAATAAAAGCAGTTTTACCTGAGCCTGTTGTACCGATTACTGCCATATGGGCAGTTGATGCGTCTGCTCTTAATTCTATGCTGATAGGAGCAGCTCCCTTTTTACCGATTGGAATAGATAAATTCTTTGAAAATGCGCTTCTGCGCTTTGATGATGCAAAATCCTCATTTTCAATGATGCTATCAAGATATACGGTTTTATCGCCGCTGCTCTTTTCTGTTGTCTTGAATGCGTTAAGCACGCTCTTTGCATCATATCTCGGTCCTCTTGTGTCCCAATAATATGCTCTGTTTTCGTAGGATAATGAAATATTGCTTCCCTCGCGGTTAACCTTAACAATATTTTTTGTAAGAGTGTCAAGGCTTGGAAGCTTCTTGGAATAAAATCTTGAATCCTCGTCGGTCTCGTTGCTTTCTATAATAAGGAAGAACACGCCTGCTCTTTTTCCGTTTTTAAGCGCGCTTGTAATATCATCGTAGGCTTCCTCAAATTTTGACGGATAGCCGTTTAATGCCGCTAAAATAATTGGCTGAGGGTTGTCCTGATTTTTTTCGTTATAGTCTAAAATGCTATCGTATCTTGATTGACCTAAAAGCATTATTCTTTCATTTATGGTTTTATTAAGCTGACTGAATGCTGTTCTTATATCCTCCTTGGAGTTCTTTACCCTTTGGTCCCCCTCAAAGAACATTATAGGAGCGCTATCCCTTAAGCTACCTGCAAGCGTAGTAATTTCGGGAGTTGAATAGCCATCGCACAAAAGCACTCTTTTATTTACGCCGGGATATGCAAAAATGAATTGTAAAACCGCATTGTTGGCAAGCATGGAAAGCTCTCTTATTCCGTCCTGATCTCTTTCCTTTCTGAATACAACAAAGCCGTCCTTCTTTAAGTTCCAATCAAGAGAGGATAAAAAGATTTTACCGCCCTTGCCAAGCATAGAGCCGTCAACAACCTCGCAAGCAAGAGGGATATTAATATCGCCGCCAAAATCGCTCTTTAGTGTGAGCGTGTCATTGATTATAGCTTTATTAATAATATTATTGCTATTTGCCATAACCTGATTTACAAGGCTATTAAATTCGCTTTCGCTTCCGCAAACCGATTGCTTTTTAGCTTTCCATTGTGAAATTTCGTTTTGTAATGCAGACATAGACAGTCTTACCGCATTGGCTTTAAGGCTGTCAATATTGCTATAAATTTCAACAATAGCATTATAACGCTTTGCAAATTCTCTTAAATTTGCATCAACATTATTTTTGCCAACTATCATAGCAAGAAGCTTTATTGACTCGTTGCCAAGTCTGACTGCAACCTCGCAAGCATTTAAGGGAGTATATTCCGCCTTATAAATGCCGTCGCATAATGCAATTCTACCGTTTGATAGCGTCGCTTTAGTCTTGTAAATGCTGCAAACAGTCTCAACCGTTGGCTTAATCTTGCCAAGATATCCGTTTAAATCTCTTTTCAGCCTTTCGTAGCTATTGTTAAATTGATTTCTAAATTCGCTTTCCTTCATCGAAAGCGCATTTTCCATTGCTTCAATTCTTTTTGCAATTTGTAGGTACTCGCTTATTTTTTGTGCGTTGTTCATTCTTCGCTCCTTTCAGTCGCTCAAGGGTATAGGGTATAGGATATAGGGGATAGGGGGATAGGGGGATAGGGGGATAGGGGTTTCTCATTTTGCGAAGCAAAATATATCGAATTTCGCTTGCGAAATATATCGAAGCCGTAGGCTATATCGAATTTCACGCAGTGAAATATATCGAGTGCGTAGCACATGTTAGCCGTCAGCCTGTAGGGGATGGCGTCCTCGACATCCCGTATAATCCTACAAGGTAGGATTTCATCCGATTTATCGGATTTCATCGCGTAGCGATTTAATCCGCAAGGATTTAATTTTTTAGTTGTTCGCTCTGCGAAACAGACATTTAGCGAAAATTCGTCTTGTCGCTCAATAGTAAATTATTTCCGCGTCGCAAGCGAAGTTCCAAGCGACATCACATATGCAGTTCTTCGGTAATTTGATTGCTTTCAAGCTCGTGCAATTACAAAAAGCAAAGCCACCAATACTTGTTACACTATTTGGAATTTCTATGCTTGTTAAGCTTGTGCAATCAGCAAAAGTATTGTCACCTATACTTGTTACACTGTTTGGTATTTTTATACTTGTTAAGCTTGTGCAATCAGCAAAAGTATTGTCACCTATACTTGCTACACTGTTTGGAATTTCTATACTTGTTAAACTTGTGCAGTTCTGAAAAGCACCCCCGCCTATGCTTGTTACACTGTTTGGTATCTCTATATTTGTTAAGCTTGTGCATCTCCAAAAAGCATACTCGCCTATACTTGTTACACTACTTGGAATTTCTATACTTGTTAAGCTTCTGCATCCTTCAAAAACACCTTTTTCTATATTTGTTACACTGCTTGGTATTACTACATCTGTTTCATTCATAAGAAAAGCATTCAATAAAACGCCGTCTTCGATTTCAAATACGCCCTTTTCTAAAAGTGCTTGCGCTATGCTATGCTTTTCCTTGCCTGATTTTTCTAACGCAGAAATATCAATGATTGTTTTGCCGTTTTCCTTTCTCATACATTTAGAGGACAGGTACAGCTTTGCTTTATCGCTTAAAAACAGTCCTGTTATCTCATCGTTTCTTTCGGATAGGATAAGCGTTTTTATATTTGTTCCGTCAAATGCGCCCTCGTATATTTTTGTGCAGGAAGCAGGGATTGAAATTTTAGTTAAGCATGGGCAAGAAGCAAATGCTTTTTTGCCGATTGTTTTAACGCCTTCCTCAATTTCAACCTCGGATATAAATTGATTGCCGCAAAATGCGCCGTCAAAAATTTCCTCAATTGTGCCCGGGATAGTAACGCTTCTTTTCTTACCTATGTATTCAACTAAAACTCCGTTTTCTACCTTTAAGCCGTTTTGGGCATATAGCTGTTCAATTGCATTGTCATTAAGCGCAGAAAAATCTATTGCCAAATCATCATTCAATGATGCATCAAAAGCTCCGCGCTCTGTCACAACATCAGCGCCGCATTCCATACAGAAGGCTGCTCCTTCTACAATTTCAGCGCCGCATTCCATACAGAATAGCGGTTGGTTTTGTTGCTTTTCCTCATATTCCTTAATATTAAATCTGCACTTAATACAGAATTTTGCCACATCTGGCACCATCGCTTTACAATTTGGACATTCTTTCATTTCTTCGCTCCTTTCAGCGACAAAGTCGCAATCACACCGAAGGTGTGTATGTAATCAATGCAACGCATTGAATGGAATCGACCGAAGGTCGTATGGAATCAACCGTAGGTTGTATTTTTATATAGGGGGATAGGGGGATATTAGCTATTGCGAAGCAATAATTTCGCTACAAGACAAAGTCTTGTAATTTCGATATGTTGCTTGCAGCATAATTTCGCTATTCTGTGAAACAGAATAATTTCGCTACAAAACGGCAGTTTTGTAATTTACCTGTTTCCCGCGCGACACAGCTAATTGCGACAGAGCCGCAATTAATACCTAACCACCTTTGCTTGAGTGCCCTTTTTCCAGCCCCAACAGAGCTTGCAGCCCTTAGGCACTCTGATTTCAGCAAGTGATGTACAACCGCCAAATGCTTTTTTGCCGATTCTTTTTACGCTTTTCGGTATTTCAATTTTTGTTAAGCTCGTACAGCCCCAAAATGTATATTCGCCGATTTTATCTATATTTGTTGGCATAATTACATTTTTAAGTCCTATACATCCCTCAAATGCGCAATCACCAAGCTCGCTAACGCTTGATAAATCAATTTCGGTTAAGGATTGACAATTCCAAAATGCATAAATGCCAATTTTCTTTACTTTCTTTAAATCAATGCTTTTTAAGGATACGCAGTTATAAAATGCGCTATCATCTATTACCTCTACGGTTTCGGGAATTAAAGCTTCCTCTAAATCCTTACACATACCGAATGCTTCAACCGATATTTTCTTTAAGCCGTATGGCAATAATATTCTTTTAAGATTAAGCCAATCAAAAAATGCGCCTGCGCCTATATCGGTCAGCTTCTTTGGCAAATCAATTTTTTCAACCCATAAAGCGCCGTCAGTTGCGTAATCCTCAATCTTTTCAAGGGTGCTTGGATATATAATTTCCTTAACGCCCATTGTGTTGGAGTCAAACGCGCCCTCTTTAATTACTCTTACTCCCTCAGGAATAATTAAGCTTTCATCATTTTCAGCTTCATTGTATTTTATCAGCTCGTTATTTTCTATAATTAGTTTTTCCATTTTCTTCGCTCCTTTCAGTCGCTCAAGGGGATAGGGTATAGGATATAGGGGTTTCTCATTTTGCGAAGCAAAATATATCGAATTTCGCTTGCGAAATATATCGAAGCCGTAGGCTATATCGAATTTGCGTAGCAAATATATCGAAATGTAGGGGATGGCGTCCTCGACATCCCGCTTTAAATTGAATTTGCGAAATAATTTTACTCCGCAAAATAGCTAAATTTTTGCTTATAAATAAGCAAAAGCTAAATTGTGTCCCGCGCGACACAGCTTATTAGATAATTTCGTCTTGTCGCAATTATCTGATAAGCTTACCACAACCATAGAATGCTTCGTGTCCGCGACGAAGGCTACTGAAGCCCCTTGATGAGGCAACTCGTTCAAGATTGGAGCAATATCTGAATGCGCAGTCGCCAATGCTTTCCACGCTATCGGGGAGATATACAAACTGTATCCTATAACAGTTTTGGAACGAATATGGCGGTATTGATTTTAGATTAGACGGAAGCTTAATTCTTTCAAGATTAACGCATCCAACAAACGCGCCTACACCAATGCTGCTTACCGAATCGGAAAGCTCAAGCTGCGTCATACCGATACAGCTCATAAATGCGTGCTTTTCTATTGCCTTTAATGACATAGGAAAATCAAATTTGTTTATGCTATTGCATTTATGAAATGCATATTCGCCAATAAGCTTTAGATTTTTTGAAAAATTAACCGTTTTTAAGTGCTCGCAATCGCTGAATGCTCTTGCGCGGATTTCCGTAACTGAATCGGGCATTGATACCGTTTCAATATCGTTATTTCCGCCAAATGCGTAATCGCCGATAATTTTTACTCCGTTTGGAATTTCCACACCTTTGCTTTTGCCGTAATACTTCACAAGCAAATCGCCCTCAATCCAAAAATCAGGGCTTGCTGTAATCTTGCTTTCGGTGTCCTCGCTGTCTAAGGTTAGCCTTACGGGAATCGAACACATTTGTCTCAGAACGATAAATCCGCGAGCCTTTGTCCGACCTTTGTCTTGAAAGTTTTTTAACTGTCTGCGCCAAAGCTCGAAAAAATTCTCTACGGATTTATTCGCTCTGAGATGC